>CAMDVN010000008.1 GCA_945877595.1 Cyanobium sp. NIES-981
CATGCGGCCGTTGAGCTTTTCAGCACGCTCATGGAAACCCCAGCCGCTATCGGGGCTTACCACTTCCATGCGAGGTTCGGTGGCGAAAGCGTTGAGACGGCCGCCGTCTTCGGTGGTGACGGTGGCGCCGCGAATGGTGCCGGGAGCAGAGGTGGTGGCTTGGGTCAGGGCTAGGAATTGCGAAGTGTTACGGGAATTGTAACGCAATATTTCTGGATTGGCGCGGTTCTGGGGTTGGTCTGCCAGTGCCGGCGGTTGGCGTGGGGTGGTTGGCGCGGGGTGGCTGGCTTGGGCTGAAGAGGTTTTTCGGGCCTGGTGCGGGTGGGATCGAGGTCTCAACGCATCAGGGCGCGATCAGTGGAGGCGTTTCAGGCAGAGCTCTTCAAAGGCTGGACGCAGCAGGTAGGGATAGTCACCCACCCAGAGCTTCAGCTGGGGCAGCCAGGCATCGCTAATCGTCCCAATGCGGGAAAAATCCTTGCGCTCGCTGAGGACCAACAGTCTGACCACCGTGCCGCGGCGGATCTGTTGGTGTTTTTTCTCAAAAGGAAAGCGCAATTGCCCCAGGTAGCCGTCTTCGTCTTCGAGCTCAAGGCTCAGCCAGGTGCGCCGGTTCTCGACCATTTCAAGGCGCCCACTCTTATCGGCCTGTTCGCGGCGCTCTTCGACCACCTCGCGGGTCTCGAGGTTGGCAACCTGGCCTTCAAAAATGGCCGCGGCCGGGTAGCGCCTCAGGACAGCGTTTTTTCGGCCGGCTTCGATGATCGGGCCCCAAAGCAGATACAGCAGGAACACGAAACCCACCACTAACCACACCGGCCCCCATCGACTGGAGAACTGGCTTTGGCTGATCAGGAGCGAGAGCACCCCGCCGATCACGGCAATCAGCACCCGTTGCAGAATTTTGCGGGGATTGCCTGTGCAGGCATTGAACTGGGGCCCCGTGGCCACTGCAGGGATCAGACGGAACAGTTCACCGGGACGCAGCGGGATCAACATGGGATTGAGGGTGTCGCGGATGGTGGGTCTGGCCCTTGCAGCCCAGGGGCAAGGGCCAGACCCGAGGCCGAGCCAATTTGGACCGCTAGCTAAGCCAGCTCAGAGCAGGCGCTCCAGGCCATAGACCAGTCCTTGGAGCTGGCGGACGCGGCGAGTGGCAAGCAGCACCCCCGGCATGTAGGCGCTGCGATCGATCGTGTCGTGACGCAGGGTGTAGGTCTCGCCTTGCGCACCAAACATCACCTCCTGGTGGGCCACCAGTCCTGGCAGGCGCACGGAATGGAGCCGCAAGCCGCTTTCACGCAGGCCGCCGCGGCAGCCGGCCAGGCTCTCGTGCTCTTCGAGCTGGGGGGGGTTAAAAGTCTTGCCCAGGTCTTCCATCAATTCGGCGGTTTTGATGCAGGTGCCGCTGGGGGCGTCGGCCTTGCGGTTGTGGTGCAGCTCCGTGAGCTCGGCAAAGTCATAGAAGCGGGCCGCCGCCGCTGCTGCCTGTTGCAGCAGCACCATGCCCACCGAGAAATTGGGGATGACGGCGCCCCCCATCGAAGCTTTTTCGGCAAAGGTGGCCAGCTCGGCCAGCTGTGCGGGCGCCAGGCCCGTGGTGCCAATCACGGGATGAACTCCATAGGCGATCGCACCGCGGGTGTGCTCGTAGACCACGCTCGGATGGGTGAAATCCACCAGCACGGCTCCCCCGCCGGGACCACTGTGGCGGGCGTTCTGGCTGGCCAGGCAGAGGGCCCCTTCGAAATCGGCCGTGATCGCCACCTCGAGCTCGCCGAGGCCCAGCTCGAGACCCAGATCAGCCCCCTCTTTGCCGGCGGTGGTGTCGATGGCCCCGACCAAGGTGCAGTCGGGGGCGGCCAGTACCGCCTTCACCACCTCGGCGCCCATGCGGCCCAGGACACCGGCCACCACCACAGGAATCGGGCTTGGGGCGTGCTGTTCAGGGATCAGGGTCATGGTGGGAGGGGGTCACAACCAGGGCATTGGGCCGAGCCTATGGGGCCGGCCTGTAAAGGCTTGCCAGCAGCTGTCGCGTCTTGGCTGGGCTGTTCGTAGGCTGCTTCACATTGCTCAATCTGCCCACATGTTCACGCAGGTCCGTTCCGCCAACCGTCGGGTTAGCCCTTCGGCCTCCCATGCGGGCACGGTCATGAAGGCCGTGTATGTGGTGCTGGAGCCCCAATACCAGAACTCACTCACCCAGGCCGCCACGTCGCTCAACGACCAGAATGGTCCGCTGGCCATTGATCTGAGCGGCTACCTGATCGAGGAGCTCCGCGATCCCCAGAATTACGCCGATTTTTGCGCCGATGTGGCGGCGGCCGACGTCTTTATTGCCTCGCTGATCTTCATTGAAGATCTGGCCCAAAAGGTGTTTGAGGCGGTGGCCCCCCATCGCGACCGGCTCAAGGCGGCAGTGGTCTTCCCCTCGATGCCAGAGGTGATGCGCCTCAACAAGCTGGGCACCTTCTCGATGGCCCAGCTGGGCCAGAGCAAGAGTGCCATTGCCAGCTTCATGAAGAAGCGCAAGGAAGCGGGTGGTGCTGGCTTCCAAGACGCGATGTTGAAATTGCTCAACACGCTTCCCACGGTTCTCAAGTATTTGCCGGTGGAGAAAGCGCAGGATGCGCGCTCGTTCATGCTCAGTTTTCAATACTGGCTGGGCGGCACTCCCGACAACCTGCGCAACTTCCTGTTGATGCTGGCTGACAAGTACGTGTTCCCCAGGGGCGATGCCGATCGACCCGAGGTCTTGGTTGCTGACCCGGTTGTGTTTCCCGACCTGGGGATCTGGCATCCCCTGGCACCGGCAATGTTTGAGGATCTCAAGGAGTATCTCAACTGGACCGCTAGCCGCAGTGATCTCTCCGAGGCTGCTCGCAAGGGGCCAGTGATTGGTCTGGTGTTGCAGCGGAGTCACATCGTCACGGGTGATGAGGCCCACTATGTGGCTGTGATCCAGGAGATGGAGTATCGCGGCGCCACCGTGATACCGGTGTTTTGTGGTGGTCTTGACTTCACCAGGCCCGTTAATGCGTTCTTCAACGACCCGATCAACCCCGATATCCCCCTCGTTGATGGGGTGGTGAGCCTTACAGGATTTGCTCTGGTGGGTGGCCCGGCTCGCCAAGATCATCCCAAGGCGATTGAGGTTTTGAAGAAGCTCAATCGCCCCTACATGGTGGCGCTACCTCTGGTGTTCCAGACCACCCAAGAGTGGGAGGCGAGCGACCTGGGGTTGCACCCTGTGCAGGTGGCGCTGCAGATCGCCATTCCCGAGCTCGACGGAGCGATTGAGCCGATTGTGCTCAGTGGCCGCGACGATGCCACCGGCAAGGCCCATACCCTGCAGGACCGGGTTGACGCGATTGCCGAGCGGGCCATCCGCTGGGCCTCGCTGCGCCTCAAACCTCGCGCCGAGAAGAAGCTGGCGATCACGGTGTTCAGCTTCCCGCCCGACAAGGGCAACGTGGGCACTGCCGCCTATCTCGATGTGTTCGGTTCGATTTACCGGGTGCTCGAGGAGATGAAAGCCAAGGGTTACAGCATTACCGACATGCCGCGGGATTCCAAAGCGCTCATGGAGGCCGTGTTGAAGGACCCTGAAGCGCTCGAGGGCGCGCCGGAGTTGGCGATTGCTCACCGCATGAGCGTGGAGGAGTACGAGCGGCTCACCCCCTATTCAGAGCGGCTTGAGGAGAACTGGGGCAAGCCCCCCGGCAACCTCAACTCCGACGGCACCAACCTGCTGATCTTTGGGCGCCACTTCGGCAATGTGTTTGTGGGCGTGCAGCCCACCTTCGGCTACGAGGGTGATCCGATGCGCTTGCTGTATTCACGCAGTGCCAGCCCGCACCACGGTTTTGCTGCTTATTACACCTATCTCGAGAAGGTGTGGGGTGCCGATGCCGTGCTGCATTTCGGCACCCACGGCTCGCTTGAGTTCATGCCCGGAAAGCAGATGGGCATGAGCGAAAGCTGCTATCCCGACTCGCTGATCGGGTCCCTTCCCAACCTCTATTACTACGCCGCCAACAATCCTTCGGAGGCCACGATCGCCAAGCGTCGCGGCTATGCCTCCACGATCAGCTACCTGACGCCCCCAGCTGAAAATGCTGGTCTTTATAAAGGCCTCAAGGAGTTGGGCGAACTGGTGGGTAGCTACCAGCAATTGCGTGAAAGCAGCCGCGGGGTTCAGATCGTTAATGCGATTGTGGAAACGGCCCGTCTTTGCAACCTTGACAAAGATGTCACCCTGCCCGAGGTCGATGGCTCTGAGCTCGATCTGGATGGCCGTGATGGCGTGGTGGGGGCGGTCTACCGCCAGCTGATGGAAATCGAGAGTCGGCTGCTGCCCTGCGGCCTGCACACGATCGGCAAGCCCCCCACGGCCGAAGAAGCGATTGCCACCCTGGTCAACATTGCGGCGCTCGAGCGAGAGGAGGACGGTTTGCGATCGCTGCCGGCCCTGTTGGCCGAAAGCAGGGGCCGCACCATCGGCGATATCTACAAAGGCAACGACGAGGGTGTCCTCGCTGATGTGGAGCTGAACTGCACGATCACCGAGGTGAGCCGTGCCGCGGTGGGGGCGATGGTGAAAGCTGTGACCGGTGCCGATGGCCGGGTCACCCTGCGCCAGAATTTTGCCTGGTTGTTCCAGTTGCTGGAGCGTTTTGGCTTCCAATTCCCCAGTCCTTGGCTGAGCGCCTGCCGCTCGGCTGGCTTTGCTGCTGTGGATCAGGCCGAGCTCGACAAGCTGTTTGCCTATCTGCGCTTTTGCCTCGAGCAGATTTGCGCCGATATGGAGATGCAAAGCCTGCTCAAGGCCCTCGATGGTGAATACGTGCTGCCGGGGCCTGGCGGCGACCCGATCCGCAATCCCGGTGTTTTGCCCAGCGGTAAAAACATCCACGCCCTTGACCCCCAGTCGATTCCCACCCGCGCCGCGATTGCTGCTGCCAAGGTGGTGGTTGACCGCTTGATCGAGCGCCAGAAGCTCGAGCAGGGCAGTTGGCCTGAAACCATTGCGTGTGTTCTCTGGGGTACCGACAACATCAAGACCTACGGAGAATCGCTCGCTCAGATTCTCTGGTTCATTGGCGTTCGTCCTGTGCCCGACTCTTTGGGGCGTGTTAACAAGCTTGAGCTGATTTCCCTCGAGGAGCTCGGTCGGCCCCGGATTGATGTGGTGGTCAATTGCAGCGGCGTGTTTAGGGATCTGTTCATCAACCAGATGGGCCTGATCGATCAGGGCGTCAAGATGGCTGCCGAGGCTGATGAGCCTCTGGAGATGAACTTTGTGCGCATGCACAGTCTTGAGCAGGCCGAAGCCCAGGGCGTGTCCCTGCGCGACGCTGCGACTCGCGTGTTTTCAAACGCCAGCGGGAGCTATAGCTCCAATGTAAACTTAGCAGTTGAGAATAGCACCTGGGAGGAAGAGAATGAATTGCAAGAGATGTATCTTTCTCGCAAGACTTTTGCCTTTAATGCAGACAATCCTGGTGAAATGAATCAGAATCGCGAGGTGTTTGAGTCGGCGATGAAAACTGCTGATGTCACCTTCCAGAACCTGGATTCAGCTGAAATCTCACTCACCGATGTGAGCCACTACTTCGACAGCGACCCCACCAAGCTCATTGCTGGATTGCGCGATGATGGCAAGGCTCCTGCCAGTTATATCGCGGATACAACAACCGCCAATGCCCAGGTGCGCTCGCTGAGCGAAACCATCCGCCTTGATTCTCGCACCAAGCTGCTCAACCCCAAGTGGTATGAGGGCATGCTCAATTCGGGTTATGAGGGAGTGCGTGAGGTGGCCAAGCGCCTTAATTTCACCCTTGGTTGGAGTGCCACCAGTGGTGCCGTTGATAACTTCGTCTACGAAGAAGCCAACGACACTTTCATCAACGATCCGGAGATGCGCAAGCGGCTGATGGAGCTCAATCCCCACAGCTTCCGTCGCATTGTGGGCACCTTGTTGGAAGTGAACGGCCGCGGCTACTGGGAAACCAGCGATGAAAATATCGCCCAGCTTCAGGAGATCTATCAGGAGATCGAAGACCGTATTGAGGGGGTCGTCAAAGACTGACGGAGTTAATCTCTTTTTTCGCAGCCCGTGGCTGATTAAAGATTAAGAGGGCTTGTCGCTACAGCCTTGACGATTTGGCTTCGTCAATGCGATGTCTGCTTCGTCGATGGCCTGATTAACTCTGTCTAGGGCAGCTGTGTTCCAGGTGAGAGAGGTTTGCCATGGGGCAGAAATTTTGTCTGAAACGAAGATGCTGTGGGTCAATGGTCCTTGCCAACAGGTGCGGTGGGGAATGACCGCGTCGGTGACTCCTTCGGCCCAAGCGCTATAGCGGGAGGTGATCCCGTCATAGGGCCACATGCGTGGATCACCGGCGTTGTCACTGAAATAGTTGCCCGCCATCAGTGTGATGGGGATGCCGTTGAGATAGCCAGCCTGGGCCGCATTCCAGCCCCAGGATCCTGAGGGTGCTGCTGTCGCAACTCCTTTGCCGTCGAGGTACTTGAAGGTGTTTTCTCGATTGAGACCGAGGTCGTAATTGGCAGCAAACTGGACCCAGCCAGTATTGAACGTTTCACAAAAAGAATTGCTTTTGCAGTCGGCCAGGTTGAACTCACCCCAGGTGAAGCTGCCGGGCACCGATCCGTTGTTGGGCGTGCCCAGCATTGTGATTGAGCGGATGCTCAGCGCAGACTTGGTCTGCCGCAGGATGCGGGTGGCGGCTCGGCTGTACAAACCGCCGTTGGAATGGCCGACTAGGTCCACTTGGGTGATCTTTTCGGTGTCGTGCAGATGGTTGAGAAAGCGGGCCAGCTTTTCACCTGACGCGTCGATGTCACCGAGGGTCATGATGGTGAGGTGCTCTGGCAGAGCCGGCGGGCAATCGCCAAAGGCTCCAAACGATTGTGGATCGGGCTCGCTGACTGATCCCCATGGCATTCCAGCTGGAGCTGTGTAGACCCTCTTGCCCTTGGCCAAGAGAGCTGTCCGTAGTGCCGTGGCCGTGTTGCCTGCTGCCAGACCGCGCTTACAGGCTTGGGTTGGTGTTGTGAACGGCGTCACCGAGCCCCCCCCCGACACAATCACCACAGCACTTTTCCCTGGGTTGGGACGGGCGCTGGTGTGGCCTGATTCGACCAAAAGCGTCAACAGGCCCAATCCGATGGCGAGGGGAAGGCGCACGGCCAATGTTTGTCAGATTGTTGGACGGTAGGAGCGCTTGCGTCGTTGGGTTTGCCGCGTCCAAGGCTGTTGCGAGGCCAACGCCCGCCTGACCCGGCTCACCGGCTGTCTATCCCAACGACGCTCCCAGCAGCGAAGGGGGATCAGGTCCCAGCCATGATGGCGTTCGTCATGCGAGCCACTTGGGTGATCGGGCCCACATCGTGCACCCGCAACACTCGGGCCCCTGAGGCCACGGCCAACGCACAGACGGCCGCGGTGCCCCACAGGCGACTGCGGGGGCGTGGTTCGTGGAGCACGGCTCCGATGAACCGTTTGCGTGAGGGCCCCACCACGACGGGATAGGGGAGGTCTGGCTGGCCGGGTTCACCCTGGATGAGCTGGGGGAGCCGGCGCAGTAGCTCCAGGTTTTGTGAGGTGGTCTTGGCAAAGCCAAGGCCTGGATCCCAGAGGATCTGTTCTGGTTGTACACCTGCTGCCAGAGCAGCATCGGTGGCCGTGAGCAGTTCGCTGCGCACCTCGACTAGCACGTCGTCATAGACAGCCCGTTCATCCATGCCCTGGCTGGTACCGCGGCTGTGCATGAGCACGTAGGGGCAGCCTGCGCGGGCGATCAGCGGCAGCATCGCCGGATCCCGGAGGCTGCAACCTGGTGCCTCGGGGCTGTGATTCGCTCCCCGCACGTCGTTAATCCAGTCGGCACCGTGGGCCAGGGCGGCTGCGGCTACGGACGCTTCAAAGCTATCGATCGAGATCAGCAGCCCGGGGTAATCGCTGCGCAGGGGATGCAGGGCCTCCAGGGCCGGCAGCACGCGCCTGAGTTCCTCATCGGGGCCCACCATGGTTGCGCCGGGTCGGGTGCTCTGGCCACCGAGATCAAGCACCTGAGCACCCTGGTGCACCATGCGGCGAGCCTGGACGACTACGGCATCAGGGTTGGTGAGCCGACCACCGTCGCTGAAGGAATCAGGGGTGAGGTTGAGTACCCCCATCACCAGTGGCCCAGCCAAGAGTGGCCCAGCCGGGATCAGTGGCCTGCCTTCGAAGCTCAAACAGGTGCAGGGACCTGGTAGTTGGCGATGCGGCCAAAGCCGACCGGATCGAGCGAGGCGCCACCCACAAGCACCCCATCAATCTCGCTCTGGGCCATCAGACCATCAATGGTGGCGGCATTCACCGAGCCGCCGTATTGCACGGTCACGTTGGGGTTACCGACCCAGCCGCGGATTAGGCCGCAGATGCGGTTGGCCTCATCGGCCGCGCAGGTCATCCCGGTGCCGATTGCCCAGATCGGCTCATAGGCCACGATCAGATGGGTGGGATCGACGTCTTCAAGCCCCTGCTCGATCTGGCGGTGGATCACGCGTTCGGTTTCGCCGGCCTCCCGCTGGTCGAGGCTCTCGCCCACGCAGAGGATCGGAATCAAGCCATGGCGCTGGGCAGTGCGGGCGCGCAGGTTGATCTGCTCGTCGGTTTCGCTGTAGTACTTGCGGGGTTCGCTGTGGCCCACGATTGCGTGGGAGACGCCGTGCTCGAGCAGCATCGGCGCCGACACCATGCCGGTGTAGGCCCCCTTTTCCTCCCAGTGCACGTTTTGGCCGGCAATCTCCACACCTGCACCCTCCAGGTGGCGGCAGAGGGTAGGGATGGCGGTGAAGGGTGGTGCGATCACGATCTGCCGGTCAGCCGGCAGATCGGCGATCAGGGGGCGAAATGCAGCCGCAAACGTGCGCGTCTCAGCGCAGGTCATGTGCATCTTCCAGTTGCCAGCGATCACGGCCTTGCGCACCGATCACCTCATGTGAGCTGAAGAAAACCTAAGTGGCCGCCTCCCCCTCAACCCGGAATCCGATTGGGCCCGCGGCCCAGAGGCGGGTCCGCTACGGGGCTGGTGGCATCACCAGAAGCTCGCGCCCGTCGATCTCGACCGCATCGCCGGTGTTGAGCTGGCGCCCGCGCCGGGTTTCAACGATCCCGTTGACCCTCACCTCACCGGCCTGGATGCGCTGCTTGGCCTCCCCGCCGGTGGCCGCCAGGCCCTCCCACTTGAGGAATTGATCCAGTTTCATAGCGGGTCTTAGCTTGCCCTGATGGTTGCACCCCCCTCGGCCGGCTTCCGGCGCCTTCTGCCGCTGCTGCTGCCCTATCGCCGGCCCCTGGCCGCAGGCGGGGTGTGCATGCTCGTGTTTGTGCTCTGCTGGCCCGTACTGGCCTGGCTGGCCGGCCAGTTGATTCCCGCCATCGGCGCTGGCGATTTCGCCAAGGTGTTGCGGGTGATCGGCCTGGCCCTGGCCGTGTTCATGCTGCAGAAACTGGCCCAATTTGGCCAAGACACGCTGCTGGCGGCTCCAGCTCTGCAGGTGAGCCAGGAGCTGCGGCGCGGGCTGTTTGCGCGGTTGCAGCGGCTTGACTTTGCCGTGCTCGAAAAGCTGTCGGCTGGAGATCTCACCTACCGCCTCACCGAAGACGCTGATCGGGTTGGCGAGGTGCTCTACAAGACCATTCAGGACACCACGCCCAGTGCTCTGCAGCTGGTCGTGGTCTTTGGCTACATGGTCTGGCTCGACTGGCGTCTTTCGCTCGCGACCCTGTTGTTGGCCCCTGTGGTGGCGGTGCTGGTGAGTGTGTTTGGCGCCCGGGTGATGGGGGCCGCTGAGCGCAGCCAGAAGCAGGTGAGCGAGCTGGCGGGCCTGCTGGGGGAGGCGATCGGAGGCCTCCCTCTGGTGCGGGCCTTTGCCGCCGAGCCCTGGCTGCAGCAGCGCTTTGAGCAGGAAATCGACCTGCACCGCCGGGCCCGCTACCGCACCCAGCGGCTGCTGGCGCTCCAATACCCGGTGGTGGGGTTTCTCGAGGCCGCTGGCATTTTGGCCGTGTTGTTGATTGGGGCAGCCCGCATCCAGGCCGGTGGCCTCGATGCCCAGGGCTTCAGCAGCTATGTGACCGCGTTGTTGATGTTGATCGATCCGATCAGCCACCTCACCACCAATTTCAATGAGTTTCAGCAGGGCCAAGCCTCGCTGCGGCGGTTGCGGGAGATTGAGCTTGAGGCTGTGGAGGCTCCCGATCGTGCCGATGCTCGCCCCCTGGGCACGGTGCAGGGCGAGTTGGCCCTGCGCAATGTGAGCTTTGGCTATGACCCCGGCCAGGCTGTGCTGCGCGAGCTCAATCTCACGGTGAGACCCGGCCAGGTGGTGGCCCTGGTGGGGCCTTCGGGGGCCGGCAAAAGCACGCTCTTTTCCCTGCTGCTCCGCTTCAACACGGCCCAGCAGGGTCAGGTGCTGCTTGACGGCCATGATCTCGCCAACCTGCGGGCCCGGGAGCTGCGTCAGGCGGTGGCCTTGGTGCCGCAGCAGAGCAGTGTGTTTTCGGGCACCGTGGCCGAGGCGATTGCCTTTGGTCGCCCGGCCACCTCTGAGCAGATTCACCGCGCCGCTGAGCTGGCCAATGCGGCGGGCTTCATTGAAGCCCTCCCCCTGGGTTACAACAGCCGCATCGAGGAGCGGGGCACCAATTTTTCGGGCGGGCAATTGCAGCGCCTCGCCATTGCCCGCGCCGTGCTGGGTAACCCCGCCGTGCTGCTGCTTGATGAGGCCACCAGTGCCCTCGATGCCGAGGCGGAGCAGGCCGTGCAGCGGGGCCTCGACCGGGCGATGGCCGGCCGCACCGTGCTGGTGATCGCGCACCGACTCTCCACGGTTCAGAGCGCCGATCACATCGTGGTGCTTGAGGCCGGCCGCATCGTGGAGCAAGGCTCCCATGCCCAGCTCATGGTCCAGGGCGGTCGCTACCGCGAGCTCTGCGAGCGCCAGCTGATTCACCTGGGGCCATGTGGCTGAGCTGGCGGCTTTTGAGCCGCCCCCTAACCTGAGGCGCAGTTCACCGCTGAACCCTTTGGATTCCGCCAGCCAACCCCCGGTCAACGCCCCCGGGTTCAATGTGCCTGAAGGGGCCAACCAGCCCCCCGTGCTCACGTTTGAGGGCAATCGCTACGACCTCAACACCCTGCCCGATGAGGTCAAAGAACTTGTGCGCGGCATGCAGGTGGCCGATGCCCAGTTGCGCATGCATGAAGACACCCTCAAGGTGCTGGCCATCGGTCGTCAGTCGATGGCCATGCAGCTCAATGAGCGGCTCAAAAGCATCACCCCGATGGCTTAAAGGCTCTAAGCCTTGACGCCTCAGTCTGAAGATCTGAGTCAGTAAGTCTGAGTCAGAAAGTCTGAGGCCGGGTGGGTGTGCTGATCCCGCTGCTCATCCCACCACGGTCTTGGCCGACTTGATCAGGTCTTCCGGCAGGGTGACGCCAATCGCACTGGCGGTGGTTTTGTTGACCATCAGTTCGGTTTTGGTGAGGGGTTCAAAGGCCATTTTGGCCGGGGATTCACCCTTGAGTACCCTCACTGCCAGCTGGCCGGCGGCATAGCCATCGTCAAAGTAGGCCCAGCCGATCGTGGCCAGGCAGCCGGGCAATTTGATGTCGTCGGCATCCACGGAATAGACGGGAATCTTCTTCTCAAGGCCCACCTTGGCAATCGAGCCGAAGCCCTGAATGGTGGCGTAATCGCCGATCTTCACGAAGGCCTCCACCTTCTTTTCGGCCAGCACCTGGGCCGCCTGGAGGACTTCACCGGAATTGGCGACCGACTGTTCGATCACGGTGATGTTGCGCTTGGCCGCTTCCGTTTTGAGGACCTTGGCTTCGTATTCGGAGTTGGGTTCGCCGGGATTGAAAATCAGCCCCACTGTCTTGAGCTGGGGATTGACCTGGCGGGCTAGATCGAGCTCCTTGCCGACTGGATTGGTGCCAATGGTGCCCACCACGTTGGGGCGATGGTCGCCGATGCCGCCGGGGGGGGTGCCGGCTCCGGCACCCCAGGGATTGGAGCAGTAACAGAAGACCACCGGAGTGGTTTCGGGCGCCACCTTCATGGCGGCCTGCAGCGGCGGCGTGCCCACCGCGAGGATCATGTCGACCGGCTCGCTCACAAACTGCTTCATCACCAAGGTGGTGTTGGGAAGCTCTCCAGCGGCGTCTTTCTGGATGAAATTGACGGTTTTGCCGGGGATGTAGCCCGCCTCGGCCAGAGCCGCCTCAAAGCCCTTGCGGGTGTTGGTGGGGGGCGGCGCATCCACCATCTGCAACATGCCGATCGTGGGCCCCTTGGCCTTGGGTCCACCGCCCAGTTTTCCGCAGGCCGACAGCACCACGGTGCTCACGGCTCCGGCACCCACCAGGCTCAGAAACTCACGACGCTGCAGACCCATGCGATCAAGTGGAAGAGGCTGGGGCCACTATGGACGTGCTGTAGAGCTCCCGCAATGCCGCTGGATTGAGTGCCGCCCGCTCGGCTGAATTCCAGTCGCCGATCACCTGCCCTTCATGCAGCATCACCAGCCGGTCGCCATGGCTCAGGGCCTGCTCAAGGCTGTGGGTCACCATCAACGCTGTGGTGCCCAGCTGGCGGATCAGGCGGTCGGTGAGGGCCATCACGATCGCCTCAGCTCGGGGATCGAGGGCGGCGGTGTGCTCATCGAGCAGCAGCAGATCCGGCGATCCCAGCGTGGCCATCACCAGGCTGAGGGTTTGGCGCTGTCCGCCCGAGAGCTGACCTACCGGTTCATCGAGTCGATCGGCCAGGGGCAGGCCTAGGTCGCCCAGCAGGTCGCGGTAGCGGCGCCGGTCGGCGGCATTGGGATGGATGCCGCCGAGCCCCCGCCAACTCAGCGCCGGACGGTGGCGCCGCTCCGCCAGACGCAGGTTTTCGGCCACACTCAGCCCCGGGCAGGTGCCCTCTAGGGGGTTCTGCATCACCCGCCCGATCCAGCGGGCCCGCTGGTGGTCGTTGAGCCGGTGCAGGGGCCTTGCCCCCAGATGGATCTGGCCGCCTGTGGGGCGCAGGGTTCCGGCGACCAGGTTGAGGAGGGTCGATTTGCCCGAGCCATTGCTGCCGATCAGCACCAGAAACTGCCCCTGGGGACAGCTGATCGACAACGCGTTGAACAACTGGCGCCAGGCCAGGCCCGGTACCGGATGGCCCCAGCTGAGACCTTCGACGGTGAGGCTCATGACTGCTGGCTCCCCGGGTCGGAGAGCCCCGGGATGCGCAGCCGGCCAAAGGCCAGGGCGATCAGGAGCAGCAGGGCTGTGGCGAGTTTGAGATCCACCGGTTCAAGACCCAGCTGCAGGGCGATGGCGATCATGGTCCGAAACAGAATCGCCCCGACCACCACGGCCAGGAGGGCCATCGGCAGGGTGCGGGGCCGCACGACCGATTCGCCGATGATCACCATGCCGAGGCCCAGGATTAAGGAGCCGATGCCCATCGTCACATCGGCAAAACCCTGATAGATGGCCACCAGGCCGCCGGCGAGGGCCACGAGGCCATTGGCCGCGGCGATGCCGAGGGTGAGCCCACGGCGCTGGTTGATGCCATTGGCCCGGGCCATGGTGGGGTTGTTCCCCAGGGCCCGCAGCGCCAAGCCAAAATCAGTGGCCAGCAGAAGGCTGATCAGCAGGATCAGGCCCACAACCGCCAAGGTGAGGCCCAGGGCCCACTGGTCGTCGAGGCCCACGCTGAGGTCTGGCAGGTTCAGGATCCCGCGGGGCGTCTCTGGCAGGGGAATGTTGGAGCGCCCCATCAGGCGCAAGGTGATCGAATAGAGGCCCGTGGTGGTCAAGATGCCTGCAAACAGGTCATTGACGCCGAGGCGGGTGTGGATCAGGCCGGTGACCAATCCCGCCAGGCAGCCAAACAGGATCGCCAGGCCGAGTGCCAAGGGGACTGACACTCCCTGGCTGATCAGCATGGCGGCCGTGCCGCCGCCCAGGGCAAAGGAACCGTCGACGGTGAGGTCAGGAAAATTGAGGACGCGCAGCGTCAGATAGGTGCCCAGGGCCAGGCCGGCATAGGCCAGACCCTGGTCATAGGCACCGAGCCAGAGGGAAAGCATCGACGCATTGTGCCCCGTCTGCGGCCAGCTGACTGTTGGCCAAGATTCAGGTCAGCGGCTTGAGATCCTCAAAACGAAACAGCTGCTCGCCGGCAGGGGTGTCCCCATGGGCTTCGTTGTGGACCAACCGCTCGCTCAGCACCCATGGGCCTCCCTCGCTCAAGGGCACAAATGTGTCGGTGAAGTGGCTCTTGCCGCCGCGCAGCTCGCCGCTGGCGGGATCGGCGTATTGGCTCGAATAGGTGTGGCTCAGGTAGCCGCTGCCGGTGTGGGTGACGCTCTCGGTAAAGATCGTCACCACCGTGCCGTGGATGTGGCGGTGCACCATCGTGACCACATCGTTGTGGACGCGGTAGCGGTCACCGGTGTTTTTGCCGCCCACGATCACTTCGGTGCCCACGCTGTCGGTGTCACCGGCGCTGAAGGTGTTGTTGCCGTGGGTCTGCTCGAATGAGCGCCGCACCCGGTGGATCGCCACCTCCCACAGCTGGGAGCCGATGGCCTTGTGGATCTCTTCGTTGTCGATGCCTTCGACCGTGGCCTTGAGGTCGGCGCCCACCTGGAAGGTGCCCTCGACCCTGCGGTCGTCCTGCTCCCACACGCAACGCCCGCTGTATCCGCCGAAGCCCGGCTCCCAGGTGTAGCGATTTTCATAGGCGGCTCTGAACGCGGCGGTGCAGTCGCTGCCAGGGGCGATTGGGGTGGCGATCTGGGTGGGGGCCTCGGGGGTGGCGGTCACAGTGAATCCATGCTGGATTCCAACCCTAACGATCTGCGTAGCAAGGAGTCAGCGGTGAGTCAGCAGGGAGTCAGCGGAGTTTCAGCCGCGCCGCGCCGGTGGTTGCTGCAGAGTGATCAAACTGCAGAGTGATCATGCAGTGTCTGTCGACAGCTCGCAGCCCCATGACCGAACTCGGCAAGTGTCCCTTTAGCGGCCATGGGGCGGCTGCAATGCCCATCGCGGGCCGAGGGCCCTCCCCCCGTGACTGGTGGCCCCAGCAGGTCAATCTCGCGATCTTGCACCAACACGGCCCGGCATCGAACCCGCTGGGGAGCGGCTTCCGTTATGCCGAAGCCTTTGCTGAGCTCGACTACCACGGGCTCAAGCGCGACCTGATCGCGCTGATGACCGATTCGCAAGACTGGTGGCCCGCCGACTGGGGCCATTACGGCGGTCTGTTCATCCGCATGGCCTGGCACAGCGCAGGCACTTACCGCACCGCTGATGGTCGCGGTGGTGGCGGCACCGGCAACCAGCGCTTTGCGCCGCTCAACAGCTGGCCCGACAACGGCAATCTCGACAAGGCCCGTCGCCTGCTGTGGCCGATCAAGCAGACCTACGGCAATCGCATCTCGTGGGCCGATCTGATCATCCTGGCCGGCACCTGCGCGCTCGAATCGATGGGGCTGCGCACCTTCGGATTTGGTGGTGGTCGCGCCGACATCTGGCAGCCCGAAGAGGACATCTACTGGGGCAACGAATCAACCTGGCTTGGCGACGAGCGCTACAGCGGTGATCGCCAGCTTGAACAGCCCCTGGCGGCGGTCCAGATGGGTCTGATCTATGTGAACCCCGAGGGGCCCAATGGGGTCCCCGACCCGGTGGCGTCGGGGCGGGATGTGCGCGAGACCTTCGCCCGCATGGCGATGAACGATGAAGAGACCGTGGCCCTCACCGCCGGTGGCCACACCTTTGGCAAGGCCCATGGCGCCGCCAGCGACGAGCTGTTGGGCCCACCGCCCGAGGGGGCCCCGTTGGAGCTACAGGGCCTGGGCTGGGCCAGCCGCCACGGCAGCGGCAAAGGGGCCGATGCCATCACCAGTGGCATCGAGGGTGCCTGGAAACCCCATCCCACCCGTTGGGACATGGGCTATTTCGACATGCTCTTCGGCTACGAGTGGGAGCTGATCAAGAGCCCCGCCGGGGCCTGGCAGTGGCAGGCCAAGGACTGCCGTGACGACGACCTGATCCCGGATGCCCACATCCCCGGGCTCAAACATCCGCCGATGATGACGACGGCGGATCTGTCGCTGCGGTTCGATCCGATCTACGAGCCGATCTCGCGTCAATTTCATCAGAATCCCGAGGCGTTTGCTGATGCCTTTGCACGGGCCTGGTTCAAGCTCACCCACCGTGACATGGGGCCCCGCAGCCAGTATTTGGGCCCCGAGGTGCCTGCCGAAGCGCTGATCTGGCAAGACCCGATCCCGGCTGTTGATCACCCGCTCGTCGATGGGGGGGCCATCGCCCAGCTCAAGGCGAGCCTGGGCGCTGCAGGCCTCAGCACCGCTGAACTGGTGGCGACCGCCTGGGCCTCGGCCTCGACCTTTCGCGGCTCCGACAAGCGCGGCGGTGCCAACGGCGCCCGCGTGCGCCTGGCCCCCCAGCGCGGCTGGGCCGTCAACCAGCCCCAGCAGCTGCAGCGGGTGCTGGCGGTGCTCGAGGGCATCCAGCAGACCTTCAACGCCTCCCGCAGCGATGGCGTGCGGGTGTCGCTGGCCGATCTGATCGTGCTGGCCGGCGGGGTGGGGGTCGAGCAGGCCGCCGCTGCCGCCGGTCATGCCGTGGCCGTGCCGTTCATGCCCGGCCGCACCGATGCCAGCGAGGCCCAGACCGATGTCGGCTCGTTTGCGGTGATTGAGCCCCAGGCCGATGGCTTCCGCAACTGGCAGGCGGGGCCGCTGAGCATCACCGACGAGCAGGTGCTCGGCGACCGGGCCCAGCTCCTGGGCCTCAGCGCGCCCGAGATGACGGTGCTGGTGGGCGGCCTGCGGGTGCTGGGTGCCAACAGCGGTGGCGTGCTCCATGGCGTGTTCACTGAGCAGGTGGGGGTGCTCAGCACCGACTTCTTCGTCAACCTGCTCGACATGGCTACGAGCTGGTCGCCCACCGACGACACCGGTGACCTATTCGAGGGGCGCGACCGCCGCAGCGGTGCCGTGCGCTGGAGCGGCACCCGGGTCGATCTGGTGTTCGGTTCCAACTCGCAACTGCGGGCCATCGCCGAGGTCTATGCCCAGGCCGACGGTGCTGCTCGCTTTGTGGCCGACTTCGTGGCCGCCTGGGTCAAGGTGATGAACGCTGATCGCTTTGACCTGACCGGCTCTTCTTCAGGGAACCTCGGTTAACGGCATTGGCGGGGGGGTTGGCGGGGTTGGGGGGTTGGGGGTTGGGGGCCAAGCCCCAGCATTGCCGGCTCAATACATCCCCCCAGGGGGCGGACGGCGGCCACCGCGCCCTCCCCCACCATCGGGGGGTGGGCCAAAGCCTGGCCCGGGCGGTTCCTCCCCGGGGCGCCTGAGGCCGTAGCGGGCCCGCACACTCTCAATTTGGCGTCGGAAGCGTTCCCGCTGCTCCCATTCCCGGTCTCGTTCTTGCCGGTGGCAGTCGTGCAGGGCCCGGAGGTTGCGGGCCGCCTCCACGCAGCGCTGGGAGGTTCGAACCAGCTGTAGGGCTTCGGCCAATTTCTTCTGTTCCAGGCTTTTGAGAATGGGGAAGGCCCGCTGGTCTTGCGCCAGGCCGGGGAGGCCCAGTAGCAGCGACGCGGCGATGCCGGCAAGCCAGCGGTGGCGGGGTCTGGGGCCCATCTCAGCTGAGTGCCGCTGGTTGGCATTGGCCGATGAAGCGGGCGCATAGCCCGCCGCCTTGGGCGGTGGGCACGGTCTCCAGGACCATGCGGCCGCCGTGGGCCTGGGCCGTGCGCTCGGCGATCGCCAGGCCCAGGCCGCAGTGGCCCTCGCCGCGGCGGGCCCGGTCGAGACGCTGGAAGGGCTCCAGGGCCCGGGCCATGGCCTGCTCTGGAATCCCAGGGCCGGCATCGATGACTTCGATGGCGTAGCCGCTGGAGCCCTCCTGGCGGAGCCGCAAGTGGCGGGGCGCGGCCCCATACTCCAGGGCATTGTCAACCAGATTGCTGATGGCGCGGGCCATGGCGATGGGCTGAACGGAGGCCTCAACCTCGGCGAGCTCCAGCTCCAGTTGCCGCTCGTCATACCGACCGGAGAGCTCCTGGAGCAGGCTGTGCAGCGGGACTGCGACGAAGGCTTCCCGGCTGCCCGACCCCGCATACAACAGGAATTGCTGGGTAATACGGCCGAGGGCGTCGAGATCGGCCGCCAATTTGCCCTGGGCCTGGCGGTCGAGGCACAGGGTGCTCTGGGCCTCAGGACCTCCCTGCAGGCGCAGCTTCAGGCGGGTCAGCGGACTGTTGAGGTCATGGGCGATGCCCGCCAACATGGTTTGACGTTCGCGTTCGCTGGCCTGGAGGCGAGCGAGCATGGCGTTGAAGTGTTCGCTGAGCTGGCGCACCTCCTGGGCCCCGCTGGCCGGGGCCGGCTGGCCATCGGTACCGCTCCTGATCTGGGCCATGGCCTTCTCGAGCCGGCGCATGGGCCGGCGCACCTCGAGAACCAAAAAAAGGCCTCCGGCCATCACGCTGCCGGTGATCAGGGAGAGGGACAGCAGCAGGGGATCGGTGCTGAGGAACCGCGGTGAGGGCAAGGGGAAGAAGAGCCAGACCGGCTCCAGCGGTGAGATCAGGCGGATCCAGATCCCCCGCTCGGGGTGCCGTTGGAGCTGTAGCTCCGGGCAGTGGCCCAGGCGGTTGCACAGCAGGGGTTCCAGCAAGGCCAGCTGCCGCACCAGGGTGCTGTCACCGTTGCCGGGTTCTGGGTTGGGATCGTGGGCCACCAGCAGCCGGTAGCCATTGAGGGTGGAGACGGCGGCGGGGGGATAGCGCTCGAGCGCAAGTTCACTCAGGCTGATGTTGTGGGCCAGGATGTTGGTGGACTGTTCGATCTGGTTCTGCTCAAGTTTTGACCCCAATGCGGTGCGAAACACCAGCAAACTGCCCAGCCACGACAACAGGAAAAAACCGATCAGCCGCCAGGAGAGTGATCCCCTGCCCAGGGTGGGGAAGGCCATCAGCTGACCGCCGGTTGGCCGTCGGGCACAAACACATAGCCAAACCCCCAGACCGTCTGGATGTAACGCGGACGGCGGGGGTCGGGTTCGATCAGCTTGCGCAACCTGGAAACCTGCACGTCCATGCTGCGGGCATCGGTGTCGCTGGCTGGGCCCCGGGCGATTTCAATCAGCCGCTGCCGCGATAGGGGGCGGTGGGCGTTTTGCACAAAGGCCGCCAGCAAACTGAACTCGCCGCTGGTGATCGAGAGGGCGCGCTCGCCGCAGTACAGCGTGCGGGCGCTGAGATTCAGCACGCAGTGGCCAAAGACCACCGGTGCTTCGGCCTCCATGGGTGCGCCCACGGGCCGCTGGTTGTGACGGCGCAGAACCGAGTCGACCCGGGCCGTTAACTCTCGGGGCAGAAAGGGCTTGGCGAGGTAGTCGTCGGCCCCCTGCTCCAGGCCGATGATGCGGTCGACCGGATCCCCCTTGGCCGTCAACATCACGACGGGGAGGTCATCCTGGGCACTACGCAGCTGACGCAGCAAGGCGAGACCGTCCTGTCCCGGCAGCATCAGGTCAAGAACGACCAAATCTGGGCGCTGGAATGACAGCCGAGCCAGGAACAGTTCGGCTGTTTCAAAACAGCGCACGTCATAGCCATTCTCGACTAGGTAAGTGCCCAACATGTCCCGAAGTTCCGGGTCATCGTCGACTAACCAAATGGTGAAGGGTTTCGCCATGGGCTGAGTTCAGCTCTCGGGCCCACCCTTCTGATCAGCATATCCAGGCCTTGGCTTGGGCATCGGCAACCCATAGCGTTGGCGGATGGTCGCCATCCGCTGCCGCATGGTGGTGTGCACCGTCTGGTGGGCCTGGCGTGCTTGGCGGTGGCATTGGTGCAGAGCCTTGAGGGAATTGGCCTTGCGCACGCATTGCTCAGCCCTGCGGTTGAGCGCCTGTAAGGCCACGAGCTTCTCCAGCTCCAGGGCCTTGAGCTCGGGCAGGGCCCGTTCGGGTGAGGTCTTGCCTGGCACGGCTTGTGCCTGCGCTGGGCTTGGGATCACCACCAGGGCTCTGCCCAGTAGCAGGGCTCCCACGGCGGCAGGCAGGGCACCCCGCCAGAGCTGGCGGAAGGTCAGGGATGCAGGAGCCATCGAAAGGGCAGGGTCGGGGTGACGTCTTGCACTGTCTCTGGCTGATGTGACTGGTTGATGTCTGAACGGAGTGAAGTGATGACTGAATGTGACCCGCCGGTGACCCGTCTGTGACCCGTCTGTGACTCGCCGGGTCGAGGCCCTCAGGCCTCGGCATCAGTCATCCGCTTGGGATCGAGGCGGGCGGGCCTGGGGATGGATGTCTTGCAGGGCATTGATCTCCAGCTGCTCGCATTGCAGGGCCGTGATCGCTTCGAGTGCGGCGCGGGCCCCGGCCAGGGTGGTGACCGTGGGTACGGCGTAGTCGAGGGCGGCCCGGCGCAGGTACTGGTCGTCGTGGGCGGCCTGGCGGCCGATCGGTGTGTTGATGATCAGCTGAATACGCGCGGAGCGGATCGCGTCTTCGATGTTGGGCCGGCCCTCATGCACCTTGAGGATCGATTCCACCGTGAGCCCGGCGGCCCCTAGGGCCGCGGCGGTGCCGCTGGTGGCGATCAGGGAGAAGCCAAGCCCGACCAGCCGCTCGGCCACGGGCACCAGGGCGGCCTTGTCGCGGTCATGGGTGGAGAGAAACACGGTGCCATGGGTGGGCAGGGCCTCATTGGCGGCGAGCTCGGCTTTGGCGTAGGCCATGCCGGCGGTTGTGGCGATGCCCATCACCTCTCCGGTGCTGCGCATCTCCGGGCCCAGCAGGGTGTCGGAGCCTGGAAAGCGCTTGAAGGGCAGCACGGCCTCCTTGACCGTTTGCAGCGGTGGGCGCGGTTCGGTGGTGAGCCCCAGCTCCGCCAGGGTGCGGCCCGCCATCAGCTGGCTGGCCACCTTGGCCAGGGGCACTCCAGTGGCCTTGGCCACAAAGGGGACCGTGCGGGAGGCACGGGGGTTGGCCTCAATGATGAACACCCGTTCGCCGGCCTCGGCATCAACCTGCACCGCAAACTGCAGATTGATCAGACCCCGCACCCCCAGGGCTAGGGCCAGGTCTCGGCTCCAGGCCCGAATCGTGGTGAGGGCCGCTTCGCTCAGGCTCACTGAGGGCAGCCAGCAGGCCGAATCGCCCGAGTGGATGCCGGCGGGCTCGATGTGTTCCATGACGCCGCCGATCACCACCGCACCGTCGCGGTCGCAGAGGGCGTCCACATCCACCTCAATGGCGTTGTCGAGATACTGATCAATCAGCACGGGATGGTCGGGTTCCACTTGCACCGCCTCGGCCATGTAACGGTTGAGTTCGGTTTCGTTGTGGACCACTTCCATGGCGCGGCCGCCGAGCACATAGCTGGGGCGCACGACCACCGGATAGCCCACCCGATCGGCCACGGCCCGGGCTTCGGC
Organism: Cyanobium sp. NIES-981; assembly: GCA_945877595.1. Lineage (GTDB taxonomy): Bacteria > Cyanobacteriota > Cyanobacteriia > PCC-6307 > Cyanobiaceae > RGUW01. The sequence goes on from CAMDVN010000008.1 coordinate 21,563, forward strand.
ATCGCTGCGGGCCAGGCCGTTGCGCGGTTGGCGAATCTCCAGCCGGCGCAGGATCGCCTCAAACTGTTCGCGGTCTTCGGCTGCATCGATCGACTCGGGCGAGGTGCCCCAGATCCGGGTGCCGGTCACCAGCCCCTCGGGCGAGCCGAGCCAGCGCAGCAGGGGGATCGCCAGTTTCAGCGGCGTCTGGCCGCCAAACTGCACGATCACCCCCTCGGGGCGCTCCACCTCGATGACGTTGAGCACGTCTTCCAGGGTGAGCGGTTCGAAGTAGAGCCGATCGCTGGTGTCGTAGTCGGTTGAGACCGTTTCTGGGTTGCTGTTCACCATCACGGTGGCGAACCCTTCGGCCTGCAGGGCAAAGGAGGCGTGGCAGCAGCAGTAGTCGAATTCGATGCCCTGGCCGATGCGGTTGGGACCGCCGCCCAGGATCATCACTTTGCGGCGTTGTTCAGGCTGCACCTCGTTTTCGGGGGGCACCTGTTCAAGGGAGCCGTCGGGGCCCAGGCGCTGCAGGGGCCGCTCGTAGGTGGCGTAGTGGTAAGGCGTGCTGGAGGCAAACTCGGCGGCACAGGTGTCCACGGTCTTGAACACGGCGTTGACGCCGAGGGCCTGGCGGTGGCGGCGCACCTCCAGCTCGTGGCTGCCGGTGGCCCAGGCGAGTTGGCGATCCGAGAAGCCCAGTTGCTTGAGTTCCAGCAGGGCCGGAGCTTCGAGCTCCTCGAGGCTCCGGCCCCGTAGCAGCCGCTGCTCGGCCTCAAGGATCCGGCGCAGCTTGGCCAGAAACCAGGGGTCGATGGCGCTGAGCTGGTGGATCTCGCGATCGCTGCGGCCGGCGAGCATGGCGTCGCGCACGGCAAAGATCCGCTCCGGGGTGGCGGTGCGCAGGGCCCGCTCGAGGCTGGTGGAATCCCAGGCTGGGTCGGGCCGGTCGCAGCCCCAGCCAGCGTGGCCAGTCTCCAGGGAGCGCAGCGCCTTCTGGAACGACTCCTCGAAGCAGCGACCGATCGCCATCGCCTCGCCCACCGACTTCATCGACGTGGTGAGCAGGGCAGGGCTGCCGCGGAATTTTTCGAAGGCAAAGCGGGGAATCTTCGTGACCACGTAGTCGATCGTGGGTTCGAAGCAGGCCGGGGTTGCCCCGGTGATGTCGTTGACGATCTCGTCGAGGGTGTAGCCCACCGCCAATCGGGCGGCAATTTTGGCGATGGGGAAACCGGTGGCCTTGCTGGCCAGGGCCGAGCTGCGCGAGACCCGCGGATTCATCTCGATCACCACCACATCGCCGTTGGCCGGGTTGATGGCGAATTGAATGTTGCTGCCGCCGGTGTCGACGCCGATTTCACGAATGATCGCGATCGCCTGGTCACGCAGGCGCTGGTATTCGCGGTCGGTGAGGGTCTGGGCCGGTGCCACCGTGATCGAGTCGCCGGTGTGCACCCCCATGGGGTCGAGGTTCTCGATGCTGCACACGATCACCACATTGTCGGCGGTGTCGCGCATCACCTCGAGCTCAAACTCCTTCCAGCCCAGGAGGGATTGCTCGATCAGGATCTGAGAGACGGGGCTGGCCTCGAGGCCGCTTTTGCAGAACGCTCTGAATTCCTCGGGGTTGTAGGCGATGCCACCGCCGCTGCCGCCCAGGGTGAAGGCCGGTCGAATGATGCGGGGGTAACCACCGATGTCCTCGCCAACACGCTCGGATTCCTCGAGCGTGTTGGCGATGCCTGAAGGACACACCGCCACCCCGATCCGCTGCATCGCCTCCTTGAACAGGAGCCGGTCTTCGGCTTTCTGAATGGCGGCCAGGTTGGCGCCGATCAGCTCAACGCCGTGCTTGGCGAGGGTGCCGTTTTGGGCCAGCGCCACCGCGAGGTTGAGGGCGGTCTGGCCGCCCATGGTGGGCAGCAGGGCGTCGGGCTGCTCGATCTCGATCACGCGGGCCACCACCTCGGGGGTGAGCGGCTCGATGTAGGTGCGATCCGCCATGTCGGGATCGGTCATGATCGAGGCCGGGTTGCTGTTCACCAGCACCACCTCAAATCCTTCGGCCCTCAGGGCTTTGCAGGCTTGGGTGCCCGAGTAATCGAATTCGCAGGCTTGGCCGATCACGATCGGCCCTGAGCCCAGCAGCAGGATTCGCTTGAGATCCGACCGGCGGGGCATGGGGCGCGTTGGCCAAACCGACCTAGCCTCTCACGGGACACTCCCTGACCTCGGTGCCAACCCCTCGAGATGACGGCTTCGACATCCTGCAGCGCCGGAGTCGCTAACGTCAGCTCAGATTTGAACTGAAGCCACCTCGATGAGCGAACTCCAGCGCCTGAAGGGGTTGTTGCCCCCGGAAATGCAGAGCTGGGTGTTCGTGGAAGCGGCCGCCTCGGTCGATCCTCCCTTGATCACGATCGAAGAGATCGGCCGTGATGAGGTGGAAATCCAACTGGATCTTGAGAAGTGGGACGCCCTGGCCCTCGACCATCGCAATCTGCTCTTCTGGCACGAGGTGGGGCGTATTCAAAACGATGCGGTTCCCCGGGACGGCTGGGAGATGGCCGCCCTGGCGATCGGTCTGGGCGGGGCCATCGGTGAGCTCTGGGTACAGGATGGTCTCCTGCTGGTGATGGCCCTTGGCCTCTCGGGTTTTGCCGGTTACCGGCTCTATCTCAAGAACAATTCTGAAAAACGGCTCGCCGACGCCATCGCTGCTGATGAGCGTGCAATCGACCTAGCCTGCCGTTTTGGTTACAGCCTTCCCAACGCCTACAAGAGCCTGGGTGGAGCGCTGAAAGACCTGGTTGAGCAGACCCGCAAGAAGAAAAAACGGGCCTTCTACGAAGACCGGCTCGAGGCGCTGCGCAAGAGTGCCGGCAAAGCCCGCGCTGAGATGGCCCAGCAGCAGGGTTCCCGTCAATCAGTCACCAGTGAGAACGTGTATGGCTGAGGTTTTGGTGAAGGCCCTTCCTGACAGCAAGGCCTTGGCCCTGCAGGCGGCAGAGGCCTGTGACGACCGCAAGGCCGTCGATATCTGTCTGATCCGGGTCGACGAGGTGAGCTCCCTGGCGGATTGGTTTGTGATCTGCAGCGGGCTCTCCGACGTGCAGGTCAGGGCCATTGCCCGGTCTGTGGAGGACAGCCTCGAAACGGTGCAGCGCTTGCCCTTGCGGCGGGAAGGACAACGGGAGGGGCGCTGGGTGCTGCTCGATTACGGCGAATTAATCGTGCATGTGCTGACCCCGAGCGAGCGCACTTACTACGACCTCGAGGCCTTTTGGGGCCACGGCCAACATGAGCGCTACCTAGGGTCATCTCCAGCCCAGAACCCCTGATTGCGGGGCGCCACAGCCTGACCATGGAGAGCGCGCTGATGCCCTGCCCTGTGCCGCCCGATCAGCGGCCCCTGGAGGAATACCAACAGCTTTGTCGTTCCTGGTTCTTTGTGTGGCCCCACCACGACCTGGCCAGTTTGTTGCGCCCCCTGGCGGTGAGCTGGTTGTTGGTCTTTCCCCTGGCCGTGCTGGTGGCCAGCGGCAGTGTGCCCTTGCGCCATGACCTCCCCCGGCTGGTGATCGCCGCTGCCGTGGTGGCGGTGTTGCTGCCCTTGCTGTTACTGGTGCGTCAGTGGTTGGGATGGTCGTATGTGAACCGTCGCTTGATGTCTGAGCGGGTTGAATACGAAGAATCGGGTTGGTATGACGGTCAGGTCTGGGAGAAACCGCTTGCCTGGCGTCAGCAAGACCTGCTGGTGGCCCAGCACCAAGTGGGACCCGTGCTCGCGCGGTTGCGGCAGGGCGTGGGCTTAGCCGGTGCCTTGATGCTTCTCGGCGCTGGACTCTGTCAGGCTTTCTAAAGCCAAAGCGATCCATGAACCTGCCTCCCAGCCTTGGTGGTGCGATGCGCACAGGGGTTCCGCCTCTGGAGGTGGTGTTGTTGCGCAACGGCATCGCCGAGTCGCGACACCGCGTGCATGCGGTGGTCTGTGACGGTCGCGGCCGGGTGCTGATGCGAGCGGGTGATTCTCAGCAGCTCAGTTTTGTGCGCTCAGCGCTGAAGCCTTTCCAGGCCACGGTGTTTGTGTCCAGTGGTGCCGCCGATGCCTGCGATTGCGGGGAGCGGGGCCTGGCGATTGCCTGTGCATCCCATGCCGGCACCGCTGCCCATGCCCGTGAGGCCTTCAAGCTGCTGTGGGGATCGGATCTCGAGACTGAGCAACTTCAGTGTGGGGTGCCAGCCGAGAGCACCAGTGCCCTCGAACACAATTGCTCCGGCAAGCACGCCGCCTTTTTGGCCACCTGCCGTCGCATGGGCTGGAGCCGTGAGAGCTACCTCCAGCTTGAGCATCCCCTGCAGCAGGAGGTGCTCAAGCGGGTGGCCGAATTGCTGGGCCTGCCCCCGGCCGAGCTGGTGGCCGCTCGCGACGACTGCGGGGCCCCCACCCTGCAGCTCCAGCTGGCCCAGATGGCCCTGCTCTACGCCCACCTGGGGGCGGGCCAGCAGGCCGATCTTGAGCGTTTGTCGCGGGCCATGCTGGCCCACCCTGAGCTGGTGGCGGGCGAGGGCCGTTTTGATACCCAGGTGATGCGCCTGGGCCATGGCCAGGTGATCAGCAAGGGAGGCGCTGAAGGGATCCAATGCCTCAGCCGGGTGGGTGAGGGCATGGGGGTCGCCATCAAGGTGGAAGATGGCTCAGCCCGGGCCAAGCATGCTGTGGCGCTGCAACTGCTCGAGCAGCTTGACTGGCTCACCCCGATGTCCCTAGAGGAGCTGCGTCAGCAGTTTCTGGAGCCGGCCCCGCACCTGCGTCTCCAGGTGATCGGCGCCCTGCGCAGCACGGTCTAGGGCCACGCTTAAGGCCACGTTCTAGGGCCAAGGTCTCGGGTCACACCAGCTGGTATGGTTAAGGGGTCGACGCGGGGTAGAGCAGCCTGGTAGCTCGTCGGGCTCATAACCCGAAGGTCGCGAGTTCAAATCTCGCCCCCGCCACCAACGCCTTAAAACCCCGGCAGTTCACTGTCGGGGTTTTTTGATGCCTGAGCTGGGCTTGGCCCCACTCAGCTCAGGCGATCTGCCTTTTTTTCGGCCTCACCCGTTCTGCCTTGCCCCCGCCCCTGTGATGGAGTCTCCTGACGCGATCGTGGTGGGGTCGGGGGCGACCGGTGGGGTGGCCGCCATGGTGCTGGCTGAGGCCGGTTTGCAGGTGTTGGTGCTGGAGGCTGGGCCCCAGCGCAATCCAGGCCAGGCGTTTGGCTCTGAGCCGCTCAACAGCCTGCGTCGTCTTGCCAACATCAGCAGCGGGCGCCAGCGGCTGCAGCGCCACCATCCCGGGTTCTGGAAGCACAACCCCGAGTTGTTTGTTGATGAGTGGCGCAACCCGTACACCACTCCCGCTGACGCTCCGTTTTTGTGGAGTCGTGGCCGGCAGGTGGGCGGAAAAAGCCTGACTTGGGGTGGCATCACCCTGCGCCTCTCCGACTACGAGTTCAAAGCCGGCGAGCGCGATGGCCACGGGCCGAGCTGGCCCATTGCGAGCCACGATCTGGCGCCCTACTACGAGCGGCTGGAGCGGCTGTTCGAGGTGCATGGCCACGCTGATGGTTTGCCCCAGCTTCCCGATGGCCGCTACCGCGACCCGCTGCCGTTTACACCGGCCGAGCGCCATCTGCAGCAGGCGATCGGCGCTGAGCTGGGGTTGCCCCTGATCCACTCACGCGGGTTTGCCTTGCCCAAGGGCGGGGGCTGGCCGCGCCACAGCAGTCCTGGCAGCACCTTGGCGCGGGCCCTGGCCACCGGTCGCGCCAGCGTGCGCAGCGGCGCGGTGGCGAGCCACGTGTTGATGGATGGGGCCCGGCAGCGTGCCACCGGGGTGGTGTGGATTGATGCGTGCACAGGGCAACAGCACTGCAGCAAAGCGCCGCTGGTGGTGCTGTGTGCCTCCACGATTGAGACGGTGCGCCTCTTGCTGCACTCCAGTGAGCAGCACCAGAGCGGCGGACTGGTCGATGCCTCGGGCTCGCTGGGGCGCTACCTGATGGACCACATCTCGTCGAGCCGCTTTTTCTCAATCCCCGGTTTTCCTTCCCCGGGCCAGCCCACGGAGCTCTCCGGAGCCGGCAGTTGCTTCATCCCCAACACCGTCAATCTCGATGCCGCTTCGCCGGATGGCTTTCGACGCGGCTACGGGCTCTGGACCGCCCTGCAGCGGTTTGATCCGCCGGCCCTGCTGCAGCGTCGGCGTGGCGAGGCGGTTGGCTTTTTGATCGGCCATGGCGAGGTGATGCCCCAGGCCCACAATCGGGTCAGCCTCAACACCGAGCAACTCGATGCCTGGGGTTTGCCTACGCCCCACATTGCCTGCCGCTGGGGCGACAACGAGCAGGCCATGGTGGCCCACATGCACCGGCGCATGGAGACGGTCGTGGCGGCGGCTGGGGGCACGATCCGGCCCCTGCATGACCTTTTTGTTGTGCCCCTGGTCGAACCCCTGCTCAAGGGCAGCATGGCCCTGGGCAGCGGCGCGCCCCCGCCCGGCTACTACATCCATGAGCTGGGAGGTGCCCGCATGGCCGCCAGCGCCAGCGAGGGGGTGGTCGATGCTTGGAATCGCTGCTGGGGGGCTCCGAATCTGTTGGTGACCGATGGGGCCTGCTGGCCCACGGCCGGTTGGCAGAGCCCCACCCTCACCGAGATGGCCATCACGTGGCGTGCCTGTGAGGCCGCTGCGGCGGGCTTGCGCCAGGGGGAGCTGGTCAGCAGTTGAACATCCGGTCGAAAGCTTGTGTTGATGGCGACAGTTTGCCGGGGCCTGGATCCGCACAATTTGCGGGTCGACCTTTCACGGGTCGGGCAAGGGAGACCAAAGACGGGGGTTGGCACCTCCGTCTTTTTTATGGCTCAGATTCAGGGGGATGGCGCAGCAGGAACGCACCCATGTGCGCAAAGAGCAGTTCGGGACTTTCGGTTTCGAGGCTGATCGTGACGGCTCGAGCGCTTTCAAGGTGATGTTGCAGGCACCGCTGTCAATGGTTTTGCTCTGGGCCCATGGGTGGTGCGGCCTGGGTGGCATCTCGGAGGCCAGTCCGTCACAGCCAGTCCGTCACAGCCGAAGGTCGGGTGTCAAAGCCATTCAGACGATGCATACCCATGTCAAGTCAGGTTGAGACCTTGTGGCACGTCAGCTGTTCTTGGCTGGGGTCTGGAATCGACCCAACGGGCTCAGCAGGGCATCGCGCGGCTGTCAAGCGGGGGCCGAACCAAAGCCCAAATTCCCCAGCGATCAGGTGCTCGCACCCGTTCAGGGCAGTTTTCTGGGGAAAAGACCCCCAAGAACTGGGGAAAACTGAACCAAAATGGGGAAATCGTTGATTGATTAGCAGGGCTAATAGCTTTGAGTCTGATGGGTCTTGACTTGGCTTGAGACAAGTAAGGCAGGCGAAATCCCCCGAAAGAATTCGGATTGTTGTGTGAAGCTGTGGCGTTGCCCTGCGGGGTGGCGCTGCCTTACGGGGTGGTGTTTACGGGGTGGTGTTGCCCGCGTCGCCTCGTTTCAGGGTCTGGGGACCGAGGGGATGGTCGGCGTGGGGGTAAGGGGTGTGGTGATGGTCTGCGCCATGGTCATGGCTGTGGTCATGGCCAGCGGCATGGTCATGGCTGGTTTCTTGCCCATGGCCCGTTTCTTGCCCATGGGCGTGGCCGTGGCCCCCCAGGGGAATCGGGACCCCATCGGGCTGGCAGGCGCCAGTGCATTCCCGCTCGCAGAGGTCACAGCCATCGGTGAGCCCTTCCACGTGATGGTGGTGGCTGTGCTGCGGGGCCCCGACCTCGGTTTCAAAGCCGAGCACCTGGGCCCGGTATTTGCAGAGCGAGCAGTTCATGTGGGTGTCACCCCGCACCACGTCGTGAACCCGCTCCACAAAGGTGTCGAGCACAAAGCCGTGATCGCCCAGGTACGAGGCCTTGAGGATGTTGACGTTGGGATGGTCAGCGGCGACGCGGTCGGTGTGCTGGAAGATCCGGCTCACCAGCACGCCCGAAAACAGGAAGTAGGGAAAGACGACGATGCGGCGATAGCCAAGCTTCATCACCTGGCGCAGGCCCGGCTCCACGAGGGGGAAGGTCACCCCGGAATAGACCGTCTCCCCCCAGCCGAAGCCAAAGCCCTCTACGAGCATCCGCGTCACCTTGGCGACGTTGGAATTGGCATCGGGATCGGAGGAGCCCCGCCCCACCACCACCAGCAGGGTGTCGTGCAGGGGCACGGGGCCTCGGCCCTGTTGTCGATCCTCGAGATCGGCCGTGTCGAGGGCCTCGCGCACCCGCGCCCCGGCGGCCTGGATCATCTTGAGGTCGACCCCGAGCTCGCGGCCGTAGTCAATCTTCAGGCCCGTTTCGGCGGCATAGGTGTTGAGCACCGAGGGGATGTCATTTTTGGCGTGGCCTGCCGCAAACAGCATGGCCGGCACCGCCAACACGTGCTCCACGCCGCGCTGACGCAATGTTTCGAGTCCATCGCGCAGGATTGGGCGTGCGAATTCGAGGTAGCCGTACTCAACGGGCACTGGGTTGAGCCGTTGCTGCAGCTGCTGGGCGAGGTGGGCGAATTCGGCCACCGCAAGACGGTTGCGGCTGCCGTGGCCGCAGATCAGAACCCCGATGGGCCCGTGGGGGCCAGGGGCGTTCGCCGCCATGAGGGGGCGATCGGGAAAGCTAGACAGAGCGTTAGAGGGGGAGGGCATGGGCGCCGGAACCGACCTTGACCCTATGCCGGGCGAGGCAGGGGGCTCCTGGCTGAGCCTGGGCCGAAGCCCAGGGGTTTGCCCTGGACGACAGTTCTGGACCATGGCCCTGCAAGGGGCTTGGGATTCAGCCCAACCCCGGCGATCTGGGCGAGGATTGGGGCCTTCAGCCCCACCGCTCCCTGCATTGCCGGGGCATTTGTCTGTATGGCCCTGCGCTTGCCGCCTTACCAGCCGTTGCCGCCGCCGACGGCCGCAGGTCCACTGCTCGAGGTGCCGATCTTGAGTTTGCGACCCACCCAGCTGTGTGTGGGGTTGGCTGAAGTGCGGAGCCGCCAGGCTGATTTTGGGTCTGAATCGGGTCAGCAACGCCGCGACTATCTGGGCAAAAAGCCCGTCCCCCTGGTGCGCAGCAGCGCTGGCGAGGTGTGGATGGTGGATCGGCACCATCGCCTGCGCGCGCTGGCCGAGATCGACCCCCAAGCCACGGCGTTTGGCTACGTGGTCTTGCAGGTGACCAGCCCCAACCCCACCGACGTGCTGAAGGAGCTTCACCATCGCGGATGGCTTTATCTTTATGACGGCCGTGGCGCGGGTCCCCTCAGTGCAGCGGCCTTGCCCCAGCAACTCAGCGGTTTGCAAGACGATCCCTACCGAAGCTTGGTCTGGAAGCTCAAGAAAGAGAAGGTGATCGAACCGGCTCCCCTGATTCCCTTTCACGAATTTCGCTGGGGAGCGTGGTTGCGCAGTCGTGCCGCCCTGCCGCCGTTCAGCTCTGAGCAGCTCGATCCGGCCCTGCCGGTAGCCCGGGCCCTGGCCCGCTCCAGCGCCGCCTCCCATCTGGCGGGCTGGACAGGTCGTCGTTAGGGCGAGATGACCCCCATGACCGCGTTTCTGGCCCAGAACCCCCTGGCCACCTTTGCCCTGCTGCTCGCCCTGAGCGTGCTGGTGCCACCACTGCTGCGACGCCTGGGCCTGCCCGATTTGGTGGGCTTGTTGGTGGCGGGGGTGGTGATCGGTCCCCATGCCCTCGGCTGGCTCTCCGAGGCGAGTCCCACGGTGCGGTTGCTCTCCGATGTGGGGGTGATCTATCTGCTCTTTATCGCCGGCCTGGAGATTGACCTGGCCCAGTTCAGGCGGATTCGCCAGCGCTCGTTTCGCTTTGGGATCCTCACCTTTTCGCTGCCGATGCTCGGCGGTGGTTTGCTGGCCCTGGGCTTTGGCTATGCCCCGTTGAGTGCCGTGCTGATCGGCTCGATCCTGGCCTCACACACGCCATTGGGATATCCGATCGTGCGCAGCTACGGGGCCATGCGGGAGGAGGCCGTGACCGTTGCGATTGGCGGCACGATCTTCACCGACATCGCGGCTCTGTTGGTGTTGGCCCTCTGCGTTGGGGTGGGCCGCGGCGATCTCTCGATCAGCGGGGTGGCCCTGCTGCTGCTCAAGGTGGCCAGCTATTCGGCGTTGGTGGTGCTGTTGATTCAGCGGCTTGGCCGCCCTTTGGTTCAGCGCAGCGTCGACAACGACAGCCGTCTGTTTGTGGCGGTGCTGCTGGCCTTGTTTTTGGCTGCCCTGGGTGCGGGGCTCGCTGGTGTGGAAAAGATTGTCGGCGCTTTTTTGGCGGGGCTCGCGGTCAATTCGGTGCTGCCAGAGGGAAGGGTCAAAGAGCAGGTCGTGTTTGTGGGAGGGGCGCTGTTCATACCGGTCTTTTTCATTGACCTGGGTCTGCTGCTCGACCTGCCGGTGTTTGTGAGCACGATGCTCGGCTCGTTGTTTGCCCTGGCGCTGATCGCCACCTTGATCGGCACCAAGGGGCTGGCGGCGTGGTGGGCAGGGATGCTCTACCGCTACAACCCAGCCCAGGTGCTCACCCTCTGGTCGCTTTCCTTGCCCCAGGTGGCCGCCACCCTGGCCGCCACCTTTGTGGGGTTCCGTGCTGGTTTGCTCGATCAGCGCATGCTCAACAGCGTGCTGGCGATGATGGTGGTGACCGCGACCCTGGGCCCCTGGTTGACCGGGGTCGCCATGGCACGCCTGGGCGTGGCTGCGGGGGCCGCCTCCCTCGATGCCGAAACGGAGGGGCAGCTAGCCCTCGAAAAACGGGCCCTGCGGGTGCTGGTGCCGATCTCCAGCGTTGATTCTGAGGCGAGCCTGTTGCGCCTGGCCGGCCTGTTGATCGGGGGTGAACGCAGCACTCCGGGCTTGGTCATGCCCCTGACCGTGGTCTCTCCGCGGCAGGTCGACGCCGGTAGTGAAGCTGGTGACGGTTTGCTGGCGGCCCTGGCCAGCGGCCGCCGGCGTCAGCAGGAGGCCGAGCGGTTCACGGCCAGCCTGCAGCTGCCAAGCCAGACCCTGTTGCGGGTCGACAGCGACGTGGGCATCGGCATTGCTCGCTCGGCCCTTGAGCAGGGTTCCGATCTGGTGCTGATGGGCCTGGGCCGATCGGCCGGGCTGGGGCGCTGGCTGTTTGGTGATCTGGTGGATGCCACCTGCAGGCAAACCCATTGCCCTGTGGTGGTGGCGCGGCTGGAGCAGGAGCCCGAGCAGATTCGCAACCTGCTTGTGCCGATTAAAAACCTCACGGCCGCAGCCCTGGAGCAATTCCAGTTGGCCGAGCGGATCGCTGCTGCGTTGGGGGGCTCAATCACCCTGATGCATCTTCATGACCCGCGCCTCTCGAGGGACGAGCGGGATGGGCTCGAGTCCCAACTCAAGCGCTGGCTTCCGGGCCAGGCCAGCGTGGCGTCTGCAGTGCCGGTGAGCCTTGATCTGAGGCCGAGCAGCGGCGTGGAGGCCGACATCGAGCGTGCGAGCCAAGGGCATGACTTGGTGATTTTGCGCTCCCAGCGGCGGCTGGTGGCCGGGCTGCCGATTCCGGCTAGCGATCGCACCAACCGGTTGCTGCGCCGGCTCAGCGCCTCGGTGCTAGCAATCAGCGATCCGCTGCACTGAGATACGCCGTAGGGGGATCTGCTGCACTGAGATCTGCTGTAGGGGGATCCAGGGCTGCTCGCCGCGTTTAAACCGGTGGGAGTCACTTTTGTTCTGGCATGCCTTACAGCCACCTCCTGGTGCCCACGGATGGATCCGATCTCTCGGAGCGGGCCTTGGCCAAAGCCTTGGCCCTGGCCAAGATTTTTGGGGCCCACGTGACCGTGCTCCACGCCCAGCCGCCGGTGCCGTTGTCGTTGGTGGGGATGGGGGAAGTGGTGGACCCGGGCACGGTGGATGCGCTGGTTAATGCAGCCCGCCAGAACGCCGTGCGGGTGCTGTTGGCAGCCGAGGCCCAGGGGCAGGCCGCCGGCTTGTCGGTGGCGCAGGAGAACGTGCTCGACGCCGCCCCGCACCGGGCCATCGTGGAGGCGGCCGCTCGCTTGGGCTGTGATCTGATCGTGATGGCCTCCCATGGCCGCCGGGGGCTAGAGGGACTGTTGCTGGGCAGTGAAACCCAGAAGGTGCTCACCCATAGCCCCTGCGCCGTACTGGTGGTGCGCTGAGCGAGCTATTAAGCTTCATGAATTGATAGGCATCGGTTCTGAAGCAGATTTGCACCGGCGACCAGCGCCCTTTTCGCCTGCGTCGACTGCTTCACGGCGTCGGTCCCGTATTGATCATCTCGGCCCACTTGGGCTGTCTCCTGCTTCTGGCCACCGGTCTTGGGCTTGGCGCAGCAATCTGGGCCCTGGGGCTCTATCTGGTGCGCATGCTCGCCACCACGGCCATCTATCACCGTTTGGTCACCCACGGCAGCTACCAGGCACCGCGCTTGGTGTGGTGGCTCGGCTCGATCGTGGCCGCTTCGGCTGGCCAGATGGGGCCGAGCTGGTGGAAGTCCCATCACCAGCAGCATCATCTCCACGTTGATACGGCAGCCGATCCCCACACCCCGCTCCAACCGGTGGGTGGATGGCGTGGCTTCTGGCGTTCCCAACTGGGCTGGCTACTGGCACCGAGTTTTCACCCCCAGCATCTGCCGGCGGATGTGGAGCGTGATCCGGTGTTGCGGACCATCGATCGGCTCCACTTTCTGCCGGTGCTGGCATTGGCGGGCTTGTCGTGGCAGTTGGGCGGTTTGGAGTGGTTGGCGGCCTTTTGCCTCAGCACCACCCTGCTGTTTCATGGCGTGGCGAGTGTGAACTCGGTGGCTCACCTGGTGGGTGAGCAGCCGTTTTGCACCGGCGATGCCAGCCGCAACAACCGTTGGGTGGCCCTGGTCACCCTGGGAGAGGGCTGGCACAACCTCCACCATGGCTTTCAGGGCTCGGTGCGCCAGGGGTTCACCGTTGAAAACGGCCAGGTGCGGCTGCTGCCCGACCCCACCTACCGCTTCATCTGTCTGCTGCAGGCCTGTGGCTGGGCCAGCCGACTCCGGATTCCTTCCCATCACGCCTTGTTGGCCAGGGCGAGCTGAGGCGGACGGTCGCCACTGGCCCCCAGATACCACTGGGTGGCCACAAAAAAGCCGGTCGGGGATGAACCGACCGGCTTTTGTTCGTTTGTTGTGGGCTTTTGGGTGCCGGCTCCGCGAGCACGGCACCCAAAAGCCCTGGGCGATCAGCCCAAGCCGATCTGGGGGAGGATGCCCTGGCCGGTGAGCAGCTCGGTACCAAGACCGATCACGAAGCCCAGCATGGCCAGGCGGCCGTTCCAGGTTTCGGCGAAGGCAACAAAACCGAAACGTGAAGTGGATTCAGCCATGAAAAAGGAGTTTCAAGAAACTTGAGGAATTGTAAAGGATCGTGAAACCAGGGGGGCGAGGGCGAGCAAAAGCGCCGCTTTAAGGCGGCGCCGTTCTCCCAAGCCGGACGACAGGAGCATCGGCCGACCAGCCCTTTTGTAGCGAACGCGACCATGGCGTGGGGGGATTCGGGTAATCACAACAGCTTTACAATTTGGCTGTTGTTTTACGTCGCTGTGTTGCGGTTCGTCGATAGCTGTGACAACGGGTGCTGAGTTGTCACAGCCATTGACGAACTGGATCCATTCCCTTTTAAAAAGAGGGGGCCGGAAAGCTGTTTGTCGAGTTTGCCACCCGCCCATGGGCCAGTGGCCTCGGCACTAGAGCAGTCGCAGGAGTGATGCGATGCGTGTGATTCCCGCCAATTGTTTTGTGGCCAGCCCGGCTCGGAGCCGTTTGGTGGTGGGCCAAGCCCTCTCCTATTTTGCCAGCCATTTTCAGGATCCGATTCAGATGCAGTCGGTTGCCACGGCTTTGGGCATCAGTGAAGGTTGCCTTGATTTCTGCTTTGACCAATCGCGCGGCATGACGCCTTTTGAGGCGTTGCAGCATCACCGTCTGAATCAACTGTTCCAGAGCATCACCGACCACCCCCGCCAGCCGTTGCGCTTGGCGATCAGCCGCTGCGGCCTGGGGCAGACAGTCAATCCGCTCGCCCTGTTTGAGGAGACCTTTGGCATCGCCATGCCCCTCTTTGTGCTGACCTGCCGCCGGGCGGCTGAAGATCGGGAATTCAGGCGCCTGCATCCGGGGCGTGGAGAGTTGGTCTTGAGCTCCCGCTAACGGCTGGCGAGCGGCCGCTTGGGGCTACTCCGCGGTGGCCATGCTGCTAAGGGCTACTTGGCGGTGGCCGTGCTGCTCGGGGTGTCTCCCCGGTGGGCATCGGTTCCGTAGAAACCGGTCAGGGTGGTGCTGGCGAGCACGTGGCCGGCCATGGCCTCCTCCACTGCGGCCAGGCTGGAGCCCTCGGGAAGCCCAAGGCCACAGTCGAGTGCCTGCAGCTTGAATTGGTAGCGATGGGCCGATCCCCGCGGCGGCTGGGGTCCCTGGTAGCCCACGCGTTGGCCGTTGGTGGTGCCCCAACAGCGACCGTGGCGTGCCCCATTGGGCAGCTTCGGGTGGCGTGCAAGGCCGGCGGGCAGGGCTTGGATCGAGGCGGGGATGTCAAAGAGCACCCAGTGCACCCAGGTGCCCTCCGGCGCATCGGGATCGGTCAGGGTGAGCGTGAAGCTGTGGCTTTTTTCTGGGGCCCCTTGCCAGCGCAGCGGAGGTGACAGATTCAGCCCCTCACCGGTGTGGAGCGAAGGAATCCAGCCTCCGTTGGTAAAGGCGGGTGAGGTCAAGGCAAAGGAGGAGCTCGGACTGGCCATGGTTGGCTCGGGGATCACCGCACGTACCCCCAACCCTGGCCAGCCCACGATCTCGGGCCTCTGGCGGGCATGGCATCTGAGCCGTCGATGCCCCGGGGCTACGGCAGTTGGAGCCGGGCTGATTCCATGGCTGTTCGTTTAGGTCAGGCCACGCCCCAGCAGCAGGTCGCGGGCCCCGTTGACCAGTTGCATGGTGTCGTGGGCGCCGCCCCGGTCTGGGTGATGGTGGGCCGCGGCATCTTTCCAAGCCCGGGTGACCGCCGTGGCTTCGATCCGTCCGGAGAGCGGCAGGTGGAGTCGTTGGCGAGCCACGATGGCCTCGATGTCGGGATGCTTGCCGAGGGGGCCCCAATCGGCCTTACTCAGGGCAGGGCTTCGTTTTTTGCTGCCCTTGCGCTTGCCGGGCCGGGCCTTGCCCGCTGCCCCGAAGCCCCGGCTGGCCTCATTGGCCTCGCTGGCTTCGGTGCTGGAGGCGTCCTGAGGGTTGCGTGCCCGTGTTGCGATCAGGCCCTCTGGGCCGTTGGACAGGGTTTGCGGCATGGCGTTGCGTGGCCCGACTGCTCTCCAGCCTCTTCGATCATCGGCTCGGACAACCGAACCCTCCATCCGACCGCTGACTTTGTAACGTGATGTGAAGATCCGTTCTGAGTGGCGTTGCCCCGTGGAAAAGCTTTCGTTGTCGCGTCAGTTTTCGATTGAATCCCATGCGCGGGCCATCGATGCGTGCGACGACATCGACGAGCTGCGCAAAGCTGCCAAGAGCCTGTTGCAGGCGTGGCAGTTGCAGGCCTCGCTGAGCGAGGATTTCGCCGCCCAATTGATGGGACTCCAGCCGCGCACCTTCTGATCCGGCCGTGGGCTGGGCGCTCACGCTCGTGTTGATCAGGCGATCTGGCCGAGGAACTGCTTGCTGCGCTCGTGCTGGGGGTTGCTGAAGAACTGGTCCGGCGGTGCAACCTCCACGACCCTGCCTTCCGCCATCAGCACCACCCGGCTGGCCACCTGCCGCGCGAATTTGACCTCGTGGGTGACTACCACCATCGTCATGCCCTCCTTGGCGAGTTCGCGCATCACCTCGAGCACCTCTTGAACCATCTCGGGATCAAGGGCGCTGGTGGGCTCGTCAAACAGCATGATGCGCGGCTCCATGCACAGGGAGCGGGCGATCGCGACCCGCTGTTGCTGGCCACCGGAAAGCTGGCCCGGGTATTTGTGGGCCTGCTCATGGATGCCCACCCGCTCGAGGAGCTCCAAGGCCTGCGATTCCACCTGGTGCTGCGGACGCTGGCGCACCTTGATGGGTGCCAGCGTGAGGTTTTCGAGCACGGTGAGGTGCGGAAACAGGTTGAACTGCTGGAACACCATGCCCACCTCGCGGCGGATGGCATCGATCTGGCGTAGATCGTCGCCGAGGGTGATGCCATCGACGGTGATCGTTCCGTGTTGAAACTCCTCCAGGCCGTTGAAGGTGCGCAGAAAGGTGCTCTTGCCGGACCCAGAGGGGCCCATGATCACCACCACTTCGCCTTGGTGCACGGTGAGGTCAACCCCCCGCAAGGCGTGGTAGCCATTGCCATACCACTTTTCGACCCCTTGGGCCTCAATCATCACGGCCCCCGCGATGGTGGTGCTGGTGGCTGCAGCGGGGCTGGTCATCGTGAGGCAGCGGGTTGGTGGTTGGGGTTGAGCCGGGTTTCTAGGGCACGGCTGCCGAGGCCCAAGGCCGCACAGCAGCACCAAAACAGCACCGCCAAGACCAGGTAGACCTCAGCATTTTTGCCGAGATAGGCCGGGTTGGCCATCACCGTTCGGGCCGTGCCGAGGAGATCCAGCAAGCCAATTAGCGAGAGCAGGGTCGTGTCTTGGAGCAGGGAAATGAACTGCCCCACGATGGCGGGCAGCGCCACCTTGAGGGCCTGGGGCAGCACCACGTGGATCAGGGCCTGGGGCAGCGGCAGCCCCAGCGAGCGGGCTGCCTCCAATTGGCCAGCGGGGATGGCCGCGAGGCCAGAGCGCACGGCTTCGGCCACGTAGGCGGCAGCAAAGAAGGTCAAGATCCAGGCTGCCCGCCACACCCGATCGGGGGCCAGACCGCCGGGCAACAGAAAGCCCAGGATGTTTTGACCCAGGAACAGCAGGGTGATCAGGGGCGCCCCCCGAATGAACTCGATGTAGAGCACTGAGCCCCAGCGCAACAACGGCAGGGCGCTGCGGCGCCCCAGGGCCAGCCCCACCCCCAGGGGGAAGCAGAGCAGGATCGCAAAACTGGCCTGCAGCAGGGTGAGCAGCAACCCACCCCACGCGGAGGGGGCCACCCGCACCAGACCCAGCCCGCCGCTGATCAACACCAGGCCCGCTCCATACAGCAGGGGCCAGATCACGGGCACCCAGCGGCGCCATGGCCGCGGGATGGCCTGGCCCCAGCGGCCGGCTGCCCAGCGGCACAGCACCAGCAGCCCCGTGATGCACCACCAGCGCATCTGGATGTTCAAGCTGAGCTGTAGCAGCAGGGGCAGCACCACGGCCAGTCCGACCAGCAGCACCACGGCGATGCGGTCGTGGCGGGGCCAGAGGCGCAGGGGGTGATCGGGCCGCGGCAAACCCCGCAGTAGGCCCCAGCTCAAGCCACTCGCCAGGGCCAGCAGGGTGGTGAGCAGCCACAGGCGCCACTGCTGGTCCAGGGGGTAGCGGCCAACGGCCAACAGGGTGCTGTTGGCCTGGATCACCGCCCATTGGGCCTGGACGACGGCCCAGCGCAGCAGTGCCAGCCCCAGAAACGCCATGGCCGTGATCAGGCCCACCGAGATCAGCCCATCGAGGCGGCTCGCAAATAACTCACGGCGCAGATGCCGCAACGGGCCCTGACGCACCATGGGCGGAGGTGCACTGGTCATCTCAGCGCTCCCTCAACTGGACCAGTCGATTGAGACCGTTCATCAAAGCGGAGATCACCAGGTCAATCACCAGGTACGAAGCCAGCAGGATCAGCACCACTTCCACGGCCCGGCCCGTCTGATTGAGGGTGGTTTCGGCCACGGAGTAGAGGTCGGTGTATCCGCAGGCCACGGCCAGGGAGGAGCCCTTCGCCAGAGAGATGTATTGGCTGTTGAGCGCGGGCACGATGACCCGCAGGGCCTGGGGCACCACAATGCGGCGCAGGGTCAGGGCCTGTCCCAGACCCAGTGAGCGGGCGGCTTCCCACTGGCCTTGGGGAACCGCGGCAACCCCGCCGCGCACCACCTCGGCGATGAAAGCGCCGGTGTAGACCACCAGGCCGGTGAGCAGCGAGGCGAATTCCACCGACATGCGCAGCGGGGCCTGCCACACGTCATTGACGAGTTGGGGTTGGCCCAGATAGAGCCCCGATTTAGCCAGCACCAGGCCCGGTAGTTGCACGGCCGCCGCGCCATTGGGCAGGGCCAAGAACACCACGAAATACCAGAACAGCAACTGCAGTAGTAGGGGAATGTTGCGGATCAGATCCACATAGAGGCGAGCCAGCCCTCGCAGCAGTCCATTGGAGCTGAACGCGGCCATGCCCGTGGCGGTGCCGAGTGCGGTGGCGCCGATCAAACCCAGCACCACCACCTGCAACGTGTTGACCAGCCCGGCCAGCAGCCCCCGCCAGTAGGGCATCGAGGCATTGAAGGGAAGCGTGGTTTCGGCGATTTCGAAACCGGCCGGATTGTGCAACCAGCTCCAGGTGAGCAAGAGGCCGGCATTGGTGAGGTTGCGCACGAGGTTGCCGAGCAGGAACGCCACCAGCACCAGCACCAGCAGCCCCACCGCACCCTGCACCAACCAGGGCAGCAGACGCCGGTGGCGCCACCAAGGGGTGGTGAGCGGGGTGGCGAGCGGGGTGGTCGCCAGCCCCTGGGGCAGTCGTGTCATCGGAAGGGGGGTGAATAGATCAGGCCCCCCTGGGTCCAGAGGCGGTTGTCGCCCCGCTCCAGCTTCAGTTTCGAGCCTTGGCCCACGTTGCGCTCGAAGATCTCGCCGTAGTTGCCCACGGCGCGGATGGCCTGAACGACGAAGTCGGCGGGCAGCCCGAGTTGGCGGCCAAAGTCACCGTCAATGCCAAGGAAACGACGCAGCTCGGCCTTGCGGGGGTTGGCCTTGGCTTCGACCACCTTGGCCTCCACATTGGCCTGGGTCACCCCCATTTCCTCAGCTTGCATGAGGCCGTAGAGGGTCCAGCGCACGGCATCGGCCCAGGCGGGGTCGGCATTGACCGTGGCTGGGGTGAGGGGTTCCTTGCTGAGCACCATCGGCAACAGGGTGTGCTCCTCGGGTTTGGGGAAGGTGCTGCGCTGGGCCGCCATCTGGGAGCGGTCGGTGCTGACCGCAGCGCACCGACCACTGCGATAGGCGGCATACACCTGATCGAGGGTCTGGAATTTGAGGGGGGTGAAGGGGATGCCCTGCTCGCGCATGCGGTCGGCCAGGTTCAGTTCACTGGTGGTGCCACCCGGAACGCAGATCGGTTTGCCGGCCAGATCCTTGAGCTGACGGATGCCACTGGCGGCGGGCACCATCACGGCCTGGCCGTCATAGAAGGTTGTGGGCGCAAAGCTCAGCCCGTTTCCCCCGGCCGCATCGCGGCTGAGCGTCATGGTGGTGTTGCGTGCCAGCAGGTCGACCTCCCCACTGGAGAGCGCCGCGAAGCGCTCGCTGGGGTTCAGATCGCGAAACTCCACCTTGTCGCCAGGGCCGAGCAGGGCTGCGGCCACGGCCCGGCAGGTGTCGGCGTCGAGCCCGGCGTAGCGGCCATCGGAGCCCAGAAAGCCAAATCCCGGCAACTTGCCATCGGTGCCACAGATCAAGGAGCCGCGGGCCTTGATCATCGCCATTTTGGGGCTTTGAACGCCGCTGCCACGTCCTCCGTCCCCATCGGCACAGCCCGCCAAGGAACCCGACAAGGTGAGGGCCCCCACCAGGGACCAGCCAGCCTTGAGCCAGCGCTGCAGGGGCATGGCAACGAAATGTCTGTTGGCAGGAGTTTGGCAGGACTAAGGGCCATTGTTTGGATCGAGCTGGCGCTGCTCCCACCAGGCCAGCCACCTGGGCACCAGCACGATCAGCACCGCGAGCAGCAAGAGGCCGAGGCCAAATTCCACGAGCCCCCGCAGCATCCGTTCCAGAGGGATCCAGCGGCCGCCCAGCCAGGCCAGGCCCACCATGGTGCTGGCCCACAGCACGGCACCGGCGGCGTTGCACAGCAGAAAACGGCGGTAAGGCATGCCAACGGCCCCCGCCATCGGCCCGGCCAGCACCCGCAACACCGCCACAAAACGCCCCAGGAACACCGATTTGCCGGCATGGCGCAAAAAACGCAGCCGCTGGCGCTCCAATTGTTCGGGGGATTGCCGTACGAGGCGACCCACGCGTAACAGGAAAGCCCAGCCCACCCGCCGCCCGATCCAGTAGCCAAGGGTGTCGCCGAGCATGGCACCAGTGGCGGCTGCACCAACGACCCCCAGTCCATTCAATTGGCCGCTGCCGGCGGCGTAGCCGCCCAGCAGGGTGATGGTTTCACCGGGCAGGGGCAAGCCGGCGCTCTCGAGCAGCATCGCCGCAAAGATGATCCCGTAGCCCCAGGACTGGAGCAGCTCCCGAAGGCTGGCGATGTCCATTGGCGGGAGCCCTGCTAGCCGGGCAGCAGGACGCGATCGATCACGTGCACCACACCGTTGTCACAGACGATGTTGGCATTGATCACGGTGGCGTTCTTCACCTCAAAGGGTTCATGGCAGCGGATCGGGATTGGAGCGCCCTCGAGGCTGTCCCACGCAGGTTGACGGATCAGCTCCTCCTGGAGGCGGGCCCCGCTCACTACGTGATATTTAAGGATTCGCGCCAGCTGGGGAGGATTGTCGACCAGGGTTTGCACCGTGCTGGGGGGCAGGGCAGCAAAAGCAGCGTCGACCGGGGCCAACACGGTGAAGGGACCAGTCCCCTCAAGGGCGTTGCGCAAGCCGGCGGCATCCACGGCCGCCAGGAGGGTGCCGAAACATCCGGCATCAGCCGCGGTTTCGAGGATGGTGGCCATGGCGAGCAGAAGGCAGGGCGGTGAAGTGGATCGAGATGGGGTTCCTGATGCGGGTAACTCAGCGGTAGTGAGCCGTCTGGATTTCGCCCAGACGCGCCTCGGGCCTCAGGAATCGATCCATCTGGGCCTCGAAGAATTGGCGGTTGGCTTTGAGATGGTCTGGATTGGTGTCATCGAGGGGGTAGAGCAGGGCTGCTCGGAGTGCCTGGATGACCGCTGAGGTGACGTTGTACATGGAGCGCTGAAAACTCACGCCCAGTTGAATCAAGACGTCGGACTCACCACGTCCGTGCTGGCTGTAGTCCTCTTTGAGGTAGGGAGGCAGGAAATGCACCATGTCCTGCATGAGCAGGGTTGGTGGGATGCCGGCCGATCCCACGGGAAAGAGATCGGCGTAGAGAATGCCGTAATGGAAATCGGCTTGCTGATCGGGCACCTGGTTGGCCTGAGCGTTGTAACTTTTGGTGCCTCGAAATGGAGAGGTTCGGTAAAAGACCGCTTCCACATAAGGAAGTGCCGCTTCATAGAGCCAGGTGAATCCCTCGGATTTGGGGACAATCTCAAAGCACTCGCCCTCGATCATCACGTTGTGGTAGATCGGTCGACCTGCAATTGCAAAAATGCCGTTGACGAGAAAGTCCATGGCCTCGGGAACGCTGGTCAGCTTCCCTTCGTCATAGAGGTCGCTCATTTCAAAGAACACCGGTGCCATCACTTCCCAGAACAGGCCCAGGTTGGCGTAGTAGCTGAGTTGCTTGACTTTTTCGAGCATCATCTCCGGCCATAGCTTGTACAGCCCAAGCATCAGGGGATTGCGGCGGAAATAGGCCTTGATAGCCCGATCGGCATTGGCCCGGTAGGGCTCTGAGTCGAGGTAGTCATTGAAGCGACCTCCCATGCCCTGGTGCCAAAACATCGCCTGCATGCAGGCCTCGGCGAATTCCATGTTGATCCGGTCGTGCCAGAGGTGATGGAGGAGGCGCGGCATGGCCCCCATCTCGCCCTTGGCCATGAAGGCCAGCAGTTCTGGATGGGCCGAGGCCTCGCCACGCCAGATGCGGGGAGAGCCCGCAGGGCCGGCATAGCTGTTGGGTCGATCGAGGTACTCCTGCGGCAGGAGATATTTGAAGGCCGGCAGTGGATTGAGAAAGACCTGTTCGGCGATGTAGAGCAGATCCCGCCAATAGAAATCCATCGGCACGGCGTAGGCCTTGTAGATGCCGATGATCTGTTTGAGGTTGTTGGGGCTGTCGGGCAGCATCGAGCCGCCGGCCTCGAGCCGATGAATCACATCGGCCCAGCGGTGCTGCGAAGGCGAAATCATGACGGCAGAACGGTCTGGGAGATCACAGATGAAGCCGATAAGGGGGCGCGCAAGGCCATGGCGGCTGTGGTTGGCTCGCTCCAGCCGGTGATGGCCGTGGGCCAGAGACCGGCCACCACCACCAGAGCGGTGAGCAGCAGCAGCGGCACCCGCTCGCCCCAGTGGGTGGTGGGCCAGTGGGCACGGGCGTTGTCGAGGCGGCCGAAGCCCACGCGGTTGTAGAGCCGCACGGCATAGACAGCCGTTAACCCGGACGCCACCAGGCAGACCAGGGTGGGCAGGGGAAAGGCCTGCCAGCTGCCCTCAAAGACCAGCAGTTCGGCGGGGAAGCCCACCAGGCCAGGGATGCCAGCTGCGGCCATCAGGGCCAACAGCAACATCCCCGACGTGAAGGGCAAACCTCGTAGCGGATTCATCAGACCAGAGAGCTCGGCGATGGAGCTGGTGCCGGTTTTGCGCTCGATTAGGCCCACGCAGCCAAACAGCAGGGCCACAATCAGGCCGTGGGCCAGGATCTGGGCCATGGCTCCCTGCAGCCCCATCGGTGTGGCGGCAGCCAGGGCCAGCACCAACAGCCCCATATGGCCTAGGGAGCTGTAGGCCATCAGCCGACGGATGTCGGTTTGGGCAATCGCGTTGAGGGCTCCATAGATCGCGCTCAGGGCGCCGGCCGCCGCAATCCAGGGAGACCAGGCCAGCCAGCTGTCGCCCAGCATCCCCACGCCAAAGCGCAGTAGCCCGTAGGCCCCCAACTTGGAGACCACGCCACTGAGCACCATCACCACCGGGATCGGTGCCTCGGCGTAGGTCAAGGGCTGCCAGCCGTGCAGCGGTGCGATCGGCAGCTTGAGGCCAAAGCCGAGCAACAACAGGGCCAGGATCCAGCGGCTCTGGGCCGGCGAGAGCTCGGCATGGGCCAGGGCCTCATAACTGAAATCCAACCCATTGGCGTTGAACCAGCCCAGGGCCAACACGGCGGCCAGCAGGGACAGGCCCGAGGCGGCGCCATAGAGCAGAAAGCGGATCGCCGCACCGGCGCGCCGCTCGCCCCCCCAGATCGCCACCAGCAGGGTGGTGGGGATCAGCACCAGCTCAAAGGCCAGCACAAACAGCAGCGCATTGCGGGCCATGAAGGCCCCGATTGCGCCGAGGTTGGTGGCCAGCAGCAGGGAGAAGAACAGGCGTGAACGGGGCTGGTCAGCCGAGGCGCTCAGGATCGCCATGCCGCTGATCAGGGCGGCCAGCAGCACCAGGGGAAGGGAGAGGCCATCGAGGCCCAGATCAACAGCCAGGCCCAGCTTCGGCACCCAGTCGAGGTGAAGGTCGGCGGGGAGATGGCGCCAGCAGAGCAGGGCCGCCATCAGTTGGATGGCCGGGGCCACGGCAGCCACGCTGCGGATCAGACCGGGCCTTGCGGGCAGGAGGGGCAGGACCAGGGCCAGCAGCGCGGCCGCGCCTGGAATCAGCAGCAGTAAGACGGTCATCATTGTGCTGCCAACAACCAAGCGGCCATCAACAGCACACCCAAGACGAGCGTGAGGGCGTAGGCCTGGGAACGTCCTGAGGTGGTGAGGCTGAGCTTGCGGGCACCCAGTAGGGCCGCGCCGCCTGCCGCGCCGCTAAAGCCATCGATGAGGCGTGAGTCGGTCCAGGCGGAGAGCCTGGCCAGCCCCACCACCAGCCCCACGACCGTGCGGTGATAAAAGCGCTCGGTTTGCATGTCGTGGGACAGCCAGTTTTGAAGCCCCGCCAGGGATTGGGGCAGCTTGGCGAGGGGATGGGGGCGCAGATAGAAGAGGGCCGAGAGGCCTCCGCCCACCAGGGTGGAGATCAGCAGTGGCCAGGCCATGGGTCCCCAGCCGGGCAGGGGGGTGAGGGCAAAGACCCCATTGCGAATCAGCAGTTGGGGCATGTGCAGCACGAGGCCGGTGAGCACCAGGGTGGGCAGCACCATGAGCCAGAGCACCTCCGGCGAACGCTGGGTGAAGGGCGTGGGAGTGCCGCCCCAGATCAGGCCAAAGACGCGAATCAGGCCGGCACTGATCAACAGATTGGTGAGCAGCACCAGGCCGCCGAGGATCAGGGGCTCACGGCTGCTGGCCGTGAGGGCCAGCAGTTCGCGCAGGGCGCAGAAGCCGCTGAAGGGTGGCAGCCCCATCAAGCCTGCAGCGCCCGAGAGAAAGGCGATCCCCATCAATGGGCGGCGACCCCAGAGGCCGCCGAGTTGGGTGAGGTTCTGGGTCACGTTGCTGATCACCACGGTGCCGATCGCCATCAGGATCAAGGCCATCGGCAGGGGATAGACCAGCAGCATGTGATCGGCCACAGCGGTTCCCCCCAGCCCCACCGCCATGAACAGCAGGCCGAGCCAGCTGCTCACCAAAAAGGAGAGGGCACGCTTCACATCGATCTGGGCCAGGGCAATCAGGGCGGCCACCAGTGCCGTAGTGCCGCCCACCACCACCAGCACGGCCTGCACCAGGGGGCTCAGTTCGATCAGGGGTTCGAGGCGTAGTAGCACCCAGGCTCCGCCCACCACCACCACCGAGTTGCGCAACACGGTCGAGGGCAGGGGGCTTTCCATCGCTTCATCGAGCCAGAGGTGCAGGGGGATCTGGGCACACTTGCCCATGGGACCCGCGATCAGCGCCAGCAGAATCAAGGTGACGCTGAGCGGCAGCTCGGCCTGGTTGTTGATTTGGTTGGCTGCCCAGGCCTGCAGGCCATGGAAGTTCCAGGTGCCGGTCACGGGCAGCAGGGCGATCAGGCCGGCCAACAGGATCAGGTCTCCGATCCGTTTGGTGAGGAAGGCATCGCGGGCGCCTTTGACCACCAAGGGCTGGTTGTACCAGGTGCCCACGATCAGGTAGGTGCCCAGGGTGAGCAGCTCGAGAATCGCGTAGCTGAAAAACAGTGAGTCGGTGAGCACCAGAGCGCAGAGGCCGGCTTCAAAAAAGCTCAGCGAGCCAAAGAAGCGGGGCCAGCCCCAGTCCATCTCCATGTAGCCAATGGCATAGATCTGCGTGAGCACGTGCAGGCCCGTGATCACCGTCATGGCGATCAGGGCCGGCTCGGTCACGATGCCGTCAAACCCGACCCGCAGGCCGGCGGTCTCCAGCCAGGTCCAGCCAAAGGTGAGGGGGCGATAAATCGCCGCAGCGCCAGCGCCCGCATTGGTGTGCAGCGCGGCCAGCGCCAAGGTGCTGTGCAGGAAGGCCACACTCACCATCAGCAGGTTGAGGTACCCGCAGGGCCGCGGCCCGGCCCGGTCGAGCAGGCCGGGAGACCAAAGCAGTGACAGTCCTGCCGCCAGCAGGGGATACAGGGGGATTAGCCAGGCCGTCTGGGCCAGCAGGAGGGTCATTGCAGGGCAAACAACACGATCGAGGGATGCCGTGGCCGCGAAGATTAAGGATCCTGAAATCGGCTTGGGGCGCCTTCAAGCTCAGCAGTCGCGATCATTGACCCAAGCAATGCTGATCACTGTTTGGACTCTTGAAGCACTGAACCCGGCGGTTTGAAAAAATGGGTCGACTGAGAACCGAGACTTCCATTCAGCTGAGCTCCCCAAAAGCAGCGGTCCAAATTGGCCTGCTCACACGGACCTCCGAAGGAGCAGAGAGAAGCCGGGAGATCCAATCTTCGACACATAGTCGGTAGATCTTGGCCAAGAGAATATAGCCAAGGCGAATCTTCTCGCCTTCATGCAAACTGCTCTCGCCCGCCGGGGTGAGTCGTCTACTGGTGGCAGCGCAGAGTGTTCTTGTTGCTCAATTCTTCTGACTTGCGGCATTCGAACAACGCAAGCTCAGACTTGTCAGCACGATCGATGTGCGCAGGGTCGGCTGGTTGGCTACCGACCCGGCGGATCAGCGAGCGGGTGTCGGTGGGGGAATTCACGTTCAGCTCCACACCGGGATGCATTCCGGGCTCCTTGCCCGGTCAACGC
Source organism: Cyanobium sp. NIES-981 (assembly GCA_945877595.1). Classification (GTDB taxonomy): domain Bacteria; phylum Cyanobacteriota; class Cyanobacteriia; order PCC-6307; family Cyanobiaceae; genus RGUW01. The sequence goes on from CAMDVN010000008.1 coordinate 47,725, forward strand.
CCATTTCGGCAGACATTTGGCATCCAACTTCATACTGCGGCTGCAGGCTCCACGGGATCTGGGACAGTGGGTGCTGATCGGTTCCTGCCATGGCCCGCTACACCGCTGCCATTGCCCTCCCCGCCCAGCTGGCCACCAACACCTCTGCAGGGCTATCGAGCTGTCTTAGCCAAGCGATTCAATCACTTGGGTTGGAGGTGATTCAGTCCACCAGGGTGCAGCTCGTTGCCAATGATCCCGGGCCGCGCAATGGACCTAGCATTCGAATCTTGTTCAGCTGGAGTCAGCAGCAAAGCGATGACAACACCGTCGTGGTTGCTATTGAGCTGCTCAGCCGCGAATCGATGGGAACCGGGGCTCCTGTCACCCATGCGGCCATGGGTGCGTTGCTCAGTGGACTGGCTGAACAACTCGGCGATCTCCAGGTCCTCAGCGACAGCCGTTCCATCAATCGGCGGGTTTGATGCTCATCGACTGATCGCAACCAAAATGACCCACTCTTTCTGAGGAATCATCCTGCCGCATCAATCTGACGGATCCAGGGGAGATCTCGATGTCCATGGTGCTGGCGACTACCCCCTAGCTGCGCTCAGCTTTCCCCATGGCTGCGGTCCCACTGCAACCCCACCACTGGCGGTTGTGCATGCCCGCTTGAAGGCGGATGGCCCACCAGCCTTGAACCGCGGCAAGCCTTGATCAAGCTGCGCAGCAGCGGGTAGCGCTGCACCATCGCGGCGTACTCCGGTGACTGGCGGTAGCCCTGCTCCAACAGCCGGTAGTCCTGATCCTGCTGGGTCGCACCGATCGGTGCGCCATGCAAATCAGTACCGATCGGTGCGCCATGCAAATCAGCACCGATCGGTGCGTCTTGCAAAATCGACGGTTGCTTGCCTTGACTCAGGCCTGGTTCTGGAGCAGGGGGCCTGCTTGGCATGTCTGTTGTTGTCATGAGCAATGCTGTGCGCGCTCAAAATTGCTGCGGAATTGCTGCGGAGCGCTGCCCATCAACGCTGGCGCAGTTCGTTGGCCGTGGTGCCTGCTGTCAGCGGGAGCAGACGCAGCAGCAATGACCCCACGGCATGCTGAGAATTTCGGCGAGCCGCCAGCCGCTGCGGGTTGGAATTGAGCTCCGCATCCATCGGGCCCCCCTTGAATCAACGCTTGAGCGTGGTCATTGCCATGACGGCCCATGCGGAGGTGGGATGCCGCTGAGATCCCCCCCCAACCATTGCCCCAAGCGTTGTTGGGTTGTCCACCAAGCCCTGGACTGGTTACCGGATTTGAGATAACATAATTGGACCTAAATCCGGGATGGTCCCTGTGGAGACAGTCTTTGCCTGTATGGCTGAGTTCAAGATGCAGGAAGGATCAGGAAAAGATTTGGTTGAATTCTTTCTGTCCCCCAATGGTCTTGCCGTTACTCGGGCCTACAAGGGCTGCCTTCAATTCGATGTTTTGACGGTCAGTGATGATCCGGACACCATTCGAATTTACGAAAAGTGGGAAAGCAAGGACGCTTGGGGCGACTACATTCGTTTCAGGGAGCAATCAGGAGAGATGGATTTCCTGAAAACCAAGCTTGCTGCCAGCCCTGTTTTCACAATGTGTACCTTGATTGGGTAGGTCAATCATCTGACCGGGCGGCACTGACGATGCGCTGCGTCATGAAATCGGAGGATTGATTCCCTGTTGGCCGCATTCAGGTTGACGCTCCTCCGAATGTGGTCGACTTGGGTTATGGGGCCTGGCACTAGCACTCAGGTTTTGCGCTAGATGCGCTTGACACGGGTGACGAGCGCCGGCTGTTCGCCGCAAGGCAGTGGTGGCCCCTCTGCATCGAGGCAGAGCAGCCAGGCTTTGAGGGCTTTCTTGACGGCCTGCTGCAGCCAGAAGCCCCAAGCACCTTCTCGAAAAACGGCCGGATCAGACGATGCGATGGCTGTCTCAAGATCTGCGGCAGCAATCCGCACCAGGCCCTCGGCTTCAGAGAGGGCCATTCAGAAGTGTCCCCTCGCGGTAGGCACGGCCGATTGCATGGCTGCGCCACTGGCGCGGCTCATCGCATTCGCTCTGGGAATAGAGCAGCAGATCAAGAGAAACATCGGCCTGGGAAAGTTGATCCCAGAGGGCGTTGAGCACCTCAAAGTGTTGGTGCTCCTGCAGCCAGCTATTGGGCGCGGTGATCAGGAGATCGATGTCGGAATCAGCCCCGGCTTGCCCGCGGGCTCTAGAGCCAAACAGGCGCACCTCAGAGCCGGGGATGGCCTGGTGAATCACCGCCGCCATTGCTGGCAGCCGCTCTTCAATTGATGGTGGGCTCACCACAGTCATGAAGCCATTCTGGCCGTTAGGTCCTGCCGATCAATCTCAGAGCCAGTTTTCATACAGCAGCCCGTCCACGCGTTCAAATTCCCGCAAGTTGTTGCTGACCAAAGTCAGACCTTCACTGCGGGCATGGGCAGCAATATGCAGGTCATTCACGTCGATCGATGTACCTCGCTGCTCCAGGAAGGCTCTGATCTGGCCGTAGTGCTGGGCTGCCTTGGCGCCGTAATCAAGGACGTCCAGCCGGCTGCAGAAATCTTCTACAACTGCAAGGGTTCGCTGTGGCTGAGAACTCTTTTCTGCGCCATGCAGGAGCTCGGCCAAGGTGATTGATGAGATCGCCAGGTGGGCGGCATTTTCATTGAACCGATCCAAGACCAACTCCGGCCTGCGCTTAATCACGTAGATGCAGATATTGGTATCGAGCAGGTATCGCAACACGGCTGATCTCAGAACGGCTCGCGGTCGGCTTGCTCCTGCATCGCTCGCTCTGGCAGGAAGTCATCAGGGACAGCCGGGCTGTCATGAAAAAAGCTGTCCCAGCGCTTCCCCACAGGGGAGATGATGCGCTCCTGCCCGCAGGCCCGGACCTCGACATCCTTCACGGAATCCGGCATCCGCAGGTGAGCTGGGATGCGCACCGCCTGAGTGCGGTTGCTGAGGAACAACTTGGTGACAGCGGCCACGAGCACTCTCCAGCTGGATATACAAACAGTCTATCCCTGGTTGGGCGTGATGGTGTAAGGAGCTGGCGATCAGCCCCGCCAGGGACGGTTGGGCCGCAGGAATGTGGATGCAGACCGCGCTCAGGATCACAGGGCAGGCCCTCCTCATTCACGAATCTGGGTTGATACCAGGCACGTAGATCCGCGCTGGAGTCAGGTTGCTTGCGGGCCTTGTCACAAGCTGAAAGCAGAGCTCCTCGATCGCCTGATCGTCCTGGCTGGAGCAGCCGCTCGGCCTGGCTGGAGCAGCCGCGCACGGAGCGTTGTTGGCCTGGGTTCTGGCTTAAGGGACTGTCCCCACAGGGTTCCCCAGCCGCTTGCCGATCAGAAACGAGGTGCCCCTTGGGGTCTTGCGTTGTTTGAAGTTGCTTGGGGAAAACCCCCAAACATTTGGTGCCGTATAGCGCTTGGTCAAGATTTTCGCGATCTCAGACCGGCCTCACCAAAAAATCCGCCATTAGCCTGGGATTCGTTGGCGTAACAGGCAAAACGCTGTTGTCGCAAGGCAAATAAACTTATGGGTCGCCTGAGATTCGAACTCAGGACCAATCGGTTAAAAGCCGAGTGCTCTACCGCTGAGCTAGCGACCCGTGCCGTTGGCACCCATGGAACGTATCACCCGAAGGGCACCTCCTCCAAGCCTTGCGCGGGGGCCGGTGAGAATGGCCTCACAAGCCCGCTGGCGCTGTCGATGAGCCCGTTCCCCTGGCCCGAGCCCACGGTGCATCCCGATGCCTGGGTGGCTGATTCGGCGGTGTTGATCGGTCAGGTGGAGCTTGCGGCCGGCTCCAGCCTCTGGCCTACGGCGGTGGCGCGGGGGGATGTGTGCCCAATCGTGATTGGTGAGGGCAGCAATGTTCAAGATGGGGCCGTGCTGCACGGCGATCCGGAGTTTCCGCTGCTGATCGGCGCCGATGTCACGATCGGCCACCGCGCTGTGATCCATGGCGCCACGCTGGAAGACGGCTGTCTGATCGGCATCGGCGCGATCGTGCTCAATGGGGTCACCGTGGGTGCCGGGGCGCTGGTGGCGGCTGGGGCGGTGGTCACCCGGGATGTGCCGGCTGGGGCGCTGGTGATGGGCGCCCCGGCCACCGTGAAGCGTGAGCAGAGCGCCGAGGCGATCGCCGAGCAGCGCCAGCACGCCCGCCGCTACCGCCAGCTGGCCATGGCCCATGCGGGCCGCAGCGCCAGCACGGGCTTTGGCTGAGTGAGCTGCGAAGAGGTTGCGAAGAGGTTGCGAAGAAGCTGCGAAGAAATCGATCAGCCGGGAGCTCCGCTCAACGCCAAGACGACCGGATTCCTTAAGATCCCTGGATTCGCAAAGCGCATTCCATGGACGGTCGGCTTGTCCTCGTTGCCACTCCTGTCTTGCTGGCCGCAGGCTGGGCCCTGTTCCACATTGGCCGGGCCGCGGTGGGTCAGCTGCAGCTGATGCTCAAGCGCGCCCGCGCCTGATGGTCTGGGTGATCGGTGCCGGTCTGGCCGGTACCGAAGCTGCCTGGCAGATCGCCCAGGCGGGTCTGCCGGTGAAGTTGGTGGAGATGCGTCCCGTGCGGCGCTCCCCAGCCCATCACAGTGCTGAATTTGCTGAGCTGGTCTGCAGCAATAGCTTTGGCGCCCTGAGCAGCGACCGTGCCGCCGGTTTGCTCCAGACCGAGTTGCGCCAGCTCGGCTCCCTGGTGATCGGCACGGCCGATTCCCATGCTGTGCCTGCCGGCGGTGCCTTGGCAGTGGATCGGGGGCGCTACAGCGCCGCCCTCACTGAAGCCCTCGAGCGCCACCCCCTGGTGAGCGTCGAGCGGCGCGAACAGCTCGAGCTACCCCCGCCCAATGAGCTCACCGTGCTGGCCACCGGTCCGCTCACCAGCGAGCCCCTGGCCGAGCAGCTGCGGGCCTTCACGGGGCGTTCGGAGTGCCATTTCTTTGATGCCGCCAGCCCGATCGTGGAGGGCGACAGCATTGACCTGGGCGTGGCGTTCCGCGCCAGTCGTTACGACAAGGGCGATGCCGATTACATCAACTGCCCGATGGACCGGGAGCAGTTTTTGGCCTTTCGCGAGGCCCTGCTCGGGGCTGAGCAGGCTGAGCTCAAGGATTTTGAGCAGGAGAGTGCCAGCTTCTTTGAGGGCTGTCTGCCGATCGAGGAGCTGGCCCGCCGCGGCGAAGACACCATGCGCTACGGCCCGCTCAAGCCGATCGGTCTGTGGGATCAGCGCTGGGGTGATCTCCATGATCGTGAAGTGCGGCGGGCCCGCCGGGCCTATGCGGTAGTGCAACTGCGCCAGGAAGACGCCGCGGGCCGGCTGTGGAATCTGGTCGGCTTCCAAACCAACCTCAAATGGGGCGAGCAGAAGCGGGTGCTACGGCTGATCCCGGGGCTTGAGAACGCCGAATTTGTGCGCTTCGGGGTGATGCACCGCAACACCTTCCTCGAATCCCCCCAGCTGCTCGATCCCACCCTGCAGTTTCGGCAGCGTCCCACCCTGCTGGCGGCCGGTCAGATCACCGGTACGGAGGGCTATGCCGCAGCCGTGGCGGGGGGCTGGCTGGCCGGCACCAATGCCGCCCGACTGGCCCTGGGCCTGGAGCCCATTAGCCTGCCGCGCACCACGATGATGGGTGCCCTGACGCACTTCGTGGCCGAAGCACCCTGCGGCGGCAAGGGCAAGCGGGGTCAGTTTCAGCCCATGCCCCCAACCTTTGGCCTGCTGCCGGAACTACCGGTGCGCATTCGTGACAAACGGGCCCGTTACGGCGCCTACCGCGACCGGGCCCTGGCGGATCTGGCACCCTTCCTTGCATCAATCCTCCAGCCATCATCACTGTGATGCCGCAGCCCACGCGCCTTTGGCCGCTCGCCCTGCTCACCGCCACTGCCCTGGCGATGCCTTGGCTGGATCTGGCCCCCGGCGTCCAGGCGCTGCCTCCGCCGCTGCCGGCCCTGCCCCTGAGCGACCAGCTCTGCGGTCCCTCGGTGTATGACCAGAGCGAAAACCGCGCGGCGGTGCAGCTGGTCGATGCTGCCGGCGCCGAAATCAGCCGTTTGGGTGCTGCCGCCTTGCCTGAGTTTCGAATCAAGGGCAGCCGCTGGTTTCAGGGCGATCGCTATGTTTTTGTGCTGAATCCAGCCGGCGAGATTCTGGTCTACCCCCCCAATGTGGGCCTCGAAACGCCCAACATGAGCCCTGAGCAGCGTGCCCTGCAGACAGCTGAAGGTCGCCGCACCGGTGAACGTTTCCTAGCCGCTGGCAACACACCCCGGGGTTGCGGCTGGGTGCATTACCGCATTCCGCGGCCGGGCCAGCAGGATTCCCAGTGGAAATCCACCTATGTGGAGCGCTTCACGGCCCCCAATGGCCAGGTTTACCTGGTGGGCAGTGGTGCCTATGAATCCCGCATGGAGAAGGCCTTCGCCGTCGACGAGGTGGAGGCCGCCGCCGCCCTGATCGGCCGGGAAGGCCGGGCTGCCTTCGCCAAGCTGCGCGATCCCAAGAGCCGTTTCATCTTTCATGACACCTATGTGTTTGTGAACAACACCGCCGGGGTGGAGCTGGTCAATCCGGCTTTCCCAGCCCTTGAGGGCACCAATCTCTCGGCCACCCGCGACAGCAGTGGTCAGTTTTTGGTGCGCGATTACATCCGCCTGGCCACCAGCAAGGGTTCGGGCTGGGTGCGCTACCAATGGCCGCGGCCCACCAACCCCAGCAAGCCTGCGACCAAGCTCACCTACGTGCGTGAAGTCAAAACCCCCCAGGGCGAAACCCTCGTGGTGGGCTCAGGTCTCTACGAGTGAGTGGGGGGGTAGGACGCCCCTTGGCTGATCGGCGGCACTTAGGGTGCTGCGCTGGTTGAAGCCTGCAGCAACGTGACTGAAACCGCCTGGGATGTGGTCGTGATCGGCAGTGGGATTGGCGGCCTGGTGACCGCCTCCCAGCTGGCGGCCAAGGGGGCGAAGGTGCTGGTGCTGGAGCGCTACTTGATCCCGGGCGGATCGGGGGGCAGTTTTAAGCGTGAGGGCTACACCTTTGATGTGGGTGCCTCGATGATCTTTGGCTTTGGCAGCGAGGGTCACACCAACCTGCTCACCCGCGCCCTGGCCGATGTGGGTGAGCACTGCGACACCGTGCCCGACCCGGCCCAACTCGAGTACCACCTGCCCGGCGGCCTCAACGTGGCGGTCGATCGCGATTACGAGCGCTTCCTTGCCGAGCTCACGGCCCGCTTCCCCCACGAGGCCAAGGGTATCCGTGCCTTCTATGACACCTGCTGGCAGGTCTTCAAGTGTCTTGATGCGATGCCGCTGCTTTCGCTTGAGGATCCGGCCTATCTGGCCAAGGTGTTCTTCAGGGCGCCCCTGGCCTGCCTGGGCCTGGCCCGCTGGCTCCCGGTCAACGTGGGTGATGTGGCCCGCCAGCACATCCAAGACCCCGCGCTGCTCAAGTTCATTGACATGGAGTGCTTCTGCTGGTCGGTGATGCCGGCCGATCTCACCCCCATGATCAATGCCGGCATGGTGTTCTCCGATCGCCATGCCGGCGGCATCAACTACCCCAAGGGAGGTGTGGGGGTGATTGCCCAGAAGCTGGTGGTTGGTCTGGAGCGCCATGGCGGCGCCATTCGCTACAAGGCGCGCGTCACCAGGGTTTTGTTTGAGGGCGAGGGGGCCAGTGCCGCTGCTGTGGGCGTGGAGCTCGCCAGCGGAGAGCAGATCCGCTCCCGCCGCGTGGTGAGCAATGCCACCCGCTGGGACACTTTTGCCGGAGCCCCCGGCAGCGAGGGTTCTGTGGGCAAACCATTGGTGGATGCCGCCCACACCCCCGCAGCCGAAACAACCTGGCGGCGCCGTTACAAGCCCTCACCCTCGTTTCTGTCGTTGCACCTGGGCATCGATGCAACGGTGGTGCCCGATGGCTTCCACTGCCACCATTTGCTGTTGGAGCGCTGGGAGGAGATGGAGGCTGAGCAGGGGGTCGTGTTTGTCTCGATGCCCACCCTGCTCGACCCCGCGCTGGCACCGGCAGGGCGCCACATCCTGCACGCTTTCACCCCCAGCTCGATGGAGGCTTGGCAGGGGCTTTCTCCCGAGGCCTACAGGGCCAAGAAAGAGGCCGATGCCGATCGGCTGATCACAAGGCTGGAGGTGATCCTGCCGGGTCTCCAGGCTGCGATCCGCCACCAGGAGGTGGGCACACCCCGCAGCCATCGCCGCTTTCTGGGCCGCAGTGGTGGCAGCTACGGGCCGATCCCGGCGTTACGGCTGCCGGGTCTGCTGCCAATGCCCTTCAACCGCACGGGGGTACGCGATCTCTACTGCGTGGGTGATTCCTGCTTCCCCGGCCAGGGGCTCAATGCGGTGGCATTCAGCGGCTTTGCCTGTGCCCACCGCATTGGCGCTGATTTGGGCCTAAACCCGTGGTCATTGCCGGATTAGGACCGGAGACCGGATCACCTTGGGCCGATTTAAACCTCGACGTAGTAGCCGCTGCGGGAGAGAGCCTCCTCCTCGGGGCTGAAGTGGGGGGCTTCGAGTTCGAGGGCAGGGTTGTAGTGGTAGCTGCGTTGCAGAAAGCCGGAGCGCACAATGGCGTCTTCGGTTGCGATTACAACTGCTTGGGCCCGCTCCCAAACCTGACGCAATTCCTCAGAACCGGGTCGTTGCAGGGCCAGTTGCAGTTCATCGCGCAGCACACCCAGGTGGGCGGCGTGCTTAAGCACCCCATAGATACGGCTGACCCTTTCGGTTTCGATGATGCGGATGGAGAGTGCATGGGCCCGGGCCAGTTCTGAATCCAGGCTCGGCCAATACCGGGTGGTGTAGTGAGCTTGATCGTCGCGGTGGAACCACGGTTCGCTGCGGGCGATTGAGGACGAGACCGTGTTGTGCAGTTTCCACACAAACATCCTCAGGCTCTCACCATCATTAATAACGGATAGCTTTTCATCCACCGTGACCTCGATATGGGGATTATCGGCATCCTGGGGTCCCAGCAGCAGGTATTCGATGGGGTAGAGGTTGACTTCCCGGTTGCGGACCACGTACCGGTTGAGGTGGAAGCGGCAGTAGGGGCAGGGGTACATGGTGGCCAGCGCCTTGAAGAAGGTCTTGAACAGTCCAACCGTTTCCAATTGTTGGGCCTTGGGCATGCCGGCAATCACCTCGGCTGTGGTGTGAAGGAAACGCCACGTGGCTGGTCCGATGTAATAGGGAAAGCTCAATCGCATTTCCGAATTGGCAATATCACTGCGCCCAATGTGAAGATCGACAAATGCCACATATTCACTGATGTAGCCATCACCACGTCCAAATTCGGCCCGCTCACGCCGCTTCTGAACCCCGTTCATGTAATGGCGTGTGAGTCTCCAGGCTTGGCGCAGTTCCTGCTTGACCCAGTGGGGGCAGCCGAGAAAATGCTCCTTGAGTGCCGGGGCATAGGTGTCGAATTCACCAGCCTCGCGAGCTTTCACAAACCAGGCATCGAGGTCGGCCTCGGTCTCCTGCTCGAGGGCCTCGATGTCGGCTTTACTGCGCACAGAGCAGGCCCGCAGCAGCTTGGGCATGAAGTCGTTGTACCAGTAGGCGGTGGGTATCAGGGCCCCCGCATAGGTGGTGTCGCTCTCATCAATGATCACCCGCTGCCAGGTGTCGATGAAGGGCCGGCTTGATTGCTGGGCTGGTGGATGCCGATGGCCGCTCAGCTCGCGGTGTTCTTCGAGGTGACGCAGGCGGTTGAGTTCGTGACGCTGCAGATCTTCGGCGGTCAGATTTACCGGGTTGTGGCCTTCCAGTTCTGTGGCCAGCACAAGCTCGACCAGGGCTGCAAAGAGCTGGTGATCATGTTTGAGGGCTTCGAATTCCTGCTCCAGCTGGTCTTCGGCCTCCTGCATGGCGGGGCTGATCTCGAGTTCACTCCAGTGCTCCATGCGGTGTTGCAGGTCTCCAAGGCAGCCGTTGACTGAGCTGCGGAGCTCCTCCAACGGTCCCAGGGCTGTGGCATCCACGATCCCCAAGGCGCTGTACAGATCAACGGCTGCATTCACCAGCTGACCAAAGTTGCCGATGGTGTAGGGAAGGTCGTAGGCCCGTAGATGGGTTTCGGAGTTTGCTGAATAGCTGGCGCGGAAGCTGCGGTAGGCAGCCCCTTGCAGCAGCCTGAACAACCCGATCTGCATCTGCAGCGGTGAGCTGCCCTGGTGGTCGTTGCTAGGGGAAGAGGTCTCCGGCTCGAGATTGGCAGGATTTGCCTTGGGTACGGCTTGAGTCGCTGATGTGCTGGCTGCTTTCGCTGGCGTTTCGGTCTGGGGGATGGTGTGCGTTGCGCTGTAGCCCAGGTGAGTTGCGTGGTAGGCCTTGGGGTGACGGCTGAATTTGGCGGGTAGGAAGGCGATAAATTCGCTGCGGGTGATCGCGCCGGAGCCGTCTTGGTTGATCTGGAGCGCGATCGTCTCTGCTTCGGCGTCTTCAAGTCCAAAGATCGCCAGCATGCGTTTGATCAGGCTGACCGTGACGCCTTCGGGGTTGCCTTTGGCCAGCACGCCATAGGCTTCCTCGGTGCGCAGCACCTGATCACCGGCCAAGACCGTGAGCAGCAGGCGCGTATGGCCGGCATTGGGCACGTTTTTGATCCGAAACGCCTGCATCAGGGTTTCGATGTCGGCGGCTGCAAGGTTGAGATTCTCGACCCGGCAGGCTCGGGCGAGGTTGGCGGCGTACGCGGCTGGGGTCTCACCTGGGGCTTCACGGATCTGATTCCAGATCGAGACCAGCTGGGTGCGGTTGCTCAGGTGAGCCATTGTCTGAAGGGTGTGTTTCGATCGTAACGGGATTGCTGCAACTTGCTTCGGATCGGTGATCCCCACAGCCGCTTCCATGGCTCCATAGGCTTACGGGCAGTGTTTGCCTCGGGTTTGACCGCCGCCATGGGCTTCCAACCAACACCAGGGCCGTCCCTGCCCAGTTCTGAGGAGCTGGCCCTCTATTTGGAGCAGCGGGGCGAGCTGAGCAAGCCCTGGATGCTGCAGATGCTGCGGCTCACCAAGCTCAAGGAGGCCAAAGCGTCCATGGACCCCATGGAGTACATGGCTCGCCTGGCCGAAGCCCATGCTGACCTCATGCGCCTGGGTGAGTTTTGGAAGGGGCGAGAGCAGGAGGTGTTCAGTGGCCGCTATCAACCCTCCCAGCTGATCGAACCCCTGCCGGGCTCTCCTGAGGATCGATGACGCCCTCTGATGGACGCCAGATCTATCCGATGGCGCCGCTGATCCGTTTCACCTTGATCAGCCTCTATTTGGCCCTTGTGGTTCCACTGCCGCTGCTGGCGGTTGGTTCTCTGGCCTGGCTGGCATGGATTGCGCTTCCACTCGGTCTGGTGTTGGTGGTGGCACTCACCAGCGAGCGGGTTGAGCTCAGTCCTTTTGAACTGCGTGTTGGCCATCCCAGCTGGTGCAGCTGGCTGCTGCGACGCGGCTGGAGTGTGCGATGGGATCAGATCACGGCGCTCACACCCGTGGCGACCAGCCAGGGTGGCCGTGTGTACTACGTGCGCCAGGGCCAAGGTGTTGCCTTGCTCCTGCCGCAGCGCGTGGCGGGTTTTGACGATTTTCTCAGGCGATTCAGCACCGCCACGGGCCTTGACACCCGTGGCATTGGCCGCATTTCGCCACCGTGGACCTATCAGCTGCTCGCTGTGCTGGCGGGCCTGATGTTGGTTGCTGAGTTGATCCTCTGGGTGATGTTCAGGGTTTCAAACGGATCGTTTCTAGGCTGAGAACCCGTCGGCTCGCATCGGGGCAGACGCCGGTGCGCTCAAGGGTGATTAAGCCATTGGCACAGTTGTTGAGATCGCGGCTTCGATTTGAGGCGCAATATTGATCGGTGTTGATTGAGCTGAAGTTGCGTTGCCGTGTCACGCGATCCTGCGACACCCTCAGCCTGGCAAAGCCCTGGTCGAGCACCTGGTTTTGGACCCGATCTCGCACCACATAGCTGAATGTGTTCATGCCCCGCGCCAGAGTCAGGAAGCTTCCATGCTGTCCCTGTCCGCTGGCCATGGCAAAACCCTCGCTGCTAGGGCGACGTTCATCATATTCACGGTCGGTGTAACCCCCGGTCATCTGATTGCTGATCAGGATGCGCCGGTAAGGGCCAGGTGACACGCTTGCGAGAAAGGACACATTGGTAATTTTCTCGAATCCTTGGCCCGGACAATCGCCGAAATAATCGATCAGCCTGGTTACGACCTGGGTGATCGGCTGGCCATTCAGCAAAAATTGGCCCGATCCCGTCCCAGTGCCCAATCCAGTGCCCACTCCAGCGCCTGCGCCTGGGGCCTGGGCCAGGCTGAGGGCCAGCAGAGTTTCAAGCATCAGGTGTGATGTTCAGGTATGACCATGGAATGGGTGATTCAGTTGGTGAATCAGTTTGTGGTGGCAACCAGGTCTTTGGCTGCTTCGGTAGGCAGGGTTTCGAGGCTGAAGCGATAGCCCTGCTGGCGCATGGTTTCAATGCCACCCCCTTCGCCGAGCCCGGCCTGCTCGAGCTTGCGACGCAGGGTGAGCACCTGGGTATCAACCGAGCGGGGCCCGCCGCTGAACGGTGGCCAGGCCATGCGCAGTAGTTCCTGGCGGCTACGTACAACGCCCGGGGGCATCAGTAGCGCGCAGAGCAGGGCGAATTCCCGGGGACTCAACTCGACGGGCTGGTCGCGCAGGGTCACCTGGCGAAGCAGCACATGCACCTCAAGCGGACCCACACAGACCCGTTCCTGCAGGCCCGTGCCGCTTCGGCGGAGCAAGGTGCGGCAGCGTGCGGCCAGCTCCTCCAAGCCAAAGGGCTTGCGCAGCACATCGTCGGCGCCACCGTCGAGCAGGGCCACGACCGGCTCAGAACCCGTGCGCGCGGTCAACACCATCACCGGGGTGCGCAGCTGGGCCGCCAGCCTCAAGGCCGAGGTTTCTTCGAGCAGCTCGGCGGCCACCAACAGATCAGGTGACTGCTCTTGGCAGACATCGATGGCTTCACGGGCACTGGCCACGGCGGCGGCGAGGTGGCCGTCTTGGCGTAGCCGCTGGGCCAACACCGTTCGCAAGGTGGCGTGGGGATCCACCACCAGCACCCGTTTCGGGAGAATCGGCGGGGATTGGCTGGATGGAAGCAGATCCATGGGGGCCCGAACCATGGTTCCGAGACGTTGGACCAGGCTAACGGTCAGATTTGATCAAGTCGCGTAGCAGGCGATGCCTTTTCATCTGGCACCCTCCCCTCACCGGCGTGGCCCTGCGGTACTCACCAAAAGCTTGGAGAACCGCCCAGCACCAGGGCCCCGGTTCGTCGCGCCATCGACCACAATGGATTCCAGGGCCAATCTCACGGCATGACTGCCCTTCAGCATCCAGACGCCATTCGGCATTTTCAGTCACTGTGTGACGCCTGCCAAGAGCTGGCGCACCGATACCACGGCCCGGCCGAGCTGCGGTTGTATGCCGATGGCTACCTCCATGCTTTGCGCCGCACAGCCATTCTTGACCCCCTCTCGCAGCGCCGACTCGAGGACTTGATTGACCGTTGGATCCAGGATCCTTCGAGCTTTGTGGGGCCCGATGGAGACCCCCGCACTCTGTTTGAAAGCGGCCGTGTCTAGGAGGCCAAAGCCACTTCAAGGGTTTCGCGGAGCTCGCCTGAGTTGTAGAGCTCGATCAGGATGTCGGAGCCGCCCAGGAACTCGCCCTTGAGGTACACCTGAGGAATGGTGGGCCACTCGGAGAAGTCTTTGATGCCCTGGCGGATCTCCATGTCGGAGAGCACGTCAAAGGTCTCAAACGAAACCCCAAGCGAGTGAAGGATCTGAACAACGTTGTTGGAGAAGCCGCACTGGGGCATCAGCTTGTTCCCCTTCATGAACACGAAGACCGGGCTGCTGTTGACCAGTTCTTGGATGCGTTGTTGGAGGTTGGCGTCCATCGGTTGTGTGGTGGGAGTGGGGTCAGTCGGGAGTGGAGGTCTGCAGCGCCAAGGCGTGGATAGCTTCGCTGGCGAGCTCCTGTTTCAGCGCGCCATACACCATTTGATGTTGCTTGACCCGACTCAGACCGGCGAAGGCACCCGAAATCACGGTGACTTGGAGATGATCTCCCCCACCGGTGAGATCTTCCACCTCCACAGCGGCATCGGGTAGGGCCTGTCGAATGGCTTGCTTCACCTGATCCGGCTGAACCATGCAGGGTCAAACAGAAGTCGTGAATCTAAGGGCGTAGCCCTTGCCAATGGGTGAGGTGCCGGTTCGAGGGGCCGGTTTAGCTGCCGGTGGTCGTGGCAGCGGGGGCGTTGTAGGGGGTGGTGGCGAAGCCCAGTTCGACCAGCTGTTGGTAGGCCTTGCGGCCGTCTTCGTTGGCTGGGGTCATCACCTTGACCACCTCCACCAGCAGGGGAACAGCCACCTCGGGCTGGTTCTGACGGCGGAATACAGCGGCCAGGCGCAGGTTGGCCCGGGCCATGGTGTCGAGGGCTTCGCGGCCCTTGCCGTCCATTTCGCGGGGGATGCGGGCATCGAGACCCCGGAAGGAGCCGCTCAGGTCGCGGTAGAACCCGAGCAAGCGGCGGCAGGCATCGCGGGCCTGGTCGTAGTAGCGGCGAGCTTCGGTCAGGTTGCCGCTGGCGGCAGCGGCATCCCCCCGGGCCAAGAGGGCATTGACTGCGGCCAGGTTGAAAGGACTGCCTGATCCCTCCAGGGCTTTTGGCGGCTCGGCCTGGGCTCCGACGCTCACGGGCTGGAGTGGCAGGCTCAGGCTGGCCAGGGCGAGCGCGGTGCAGCAGGCGGCAGGGATCCGAAGCACAGCGGATGGCAACAGTGTGACCAAACTCTAGGGGGAGCTCTCGACGTCTCCTGATCCAAGGGCTGGCCCAGATCCAAGGGCTGGCCTGGCGGCGATCGAGGCGCAGGCCTGCCGCTCCACCAATTCCATGGCCCAGGCCAGTTGGTGGCTGAACCGCAGGGCGGCCTCTCGGCCCTGGCCCTCCACCCGTAGGGGGGCGCCAAAACACACGGCGGCCTGGTCTTGGAAGCGGGCCGGGCGATGGGCGTAGGCCAATCCCACGGGAAGCACGGGTACCTCCAC
>CAMDVN010000009.1 GCA_945877595.1 Cyanobium sp. NIES-981
AGAAATGACGGCGCACAAAGAAACATTGAAGAGCACTTTAATTATTTTCTTTGGCGCCTGCATAAAGCCCCCGCAAGCCTTCCTCGCTGGCTGAGCACATCCCCCGTTCGGTGATCAAAGCCGTCACCAAGCGTGCCGGAGTCACATCAAAGGCCGGGTTAAATCCAGGGCTGCCATCAGGTGTGAGCTGCACACTGACAATCCCCGCTGTGCTGGGCTCAACCGCCGAAGCCGCTGCCGGCCCGCTGGGCCAACGCCCTTGGATCGCCGTGACCTCACCGGGGCTGCGTGCCTCTATCGGGATCTCGGCCACCCCGTCGCCGATCGTCCAGTCAATCGTGGAGGCGGGCAGGGCCACATAGAACGGCACACCGTTATCAACGGCAGCAAGGGCCTTGAGATAGGTACCGATCTTGTTGCAAACGTCACCGATGCGGGTGGTGCGGTCGGTGCCCACAATCACCGCATCCACCTGGCCGTGCTGCATCAAGTGGCCGCCAGCGTTGTCAACGATCACGGTATGGGGCACCCCTTCGCGCCCCAGCTCAAAGGCAGTGAGGCTCGCGCCCTGGTTGCGGGGGCGGGTCTCATCCACCCACACGTGGATGTTGAGCCCGGCGCGGTGGGCCTTGTAGATGGGGGCCAGGGCTGTACCCCAGTCGACCGTGGCCAGCCAGCCGGCGTTGCAGTGGGTGAGCACGTTGAATGGTTCGCGTTGGCGCTCGGGCGGCCGTGCCGCCGCAAGCTGTCGGAAAATCGCCAATCCGTGGGAGCCGATCGCCTCGCACATGGCCACGTCTTCATCAGCGATGGCGGCAGCCTCAGCTTTGGCGGCATCGGCCCGCTGCTCGGGGGGCAGGGGTGCCACCACCCCATTCACCCGCTCGAGGGCCCAGCGCAGGTTGATCGCCGTGGGACGGGTGGCATTGAGCTGCTCAAACGCCAAAGCCAAGGACTCATCCCCAGGGTCGGCCTGCAGGGCCAGCATCAGGCCATAGGCACCAGTGACGCCGATCAAGGGCGCGCCCCGCACCACCATGGTGCGGATCGCCTCTGCCGCCGCAGCACAACTGGCCAGGCTGCGGGTGGTGAAGTGATGGGGAAGCTGGGTCTGGTCGATCACCCCGATCGAGCGGCCGCCATCCTCTAACCAGATCGTGCGCCAGGGCTTGCCGTCGATGTTCATTGAGCGGACAGAAACAACAACAGCATGATATCGAGCATCACAAAGCTCCTGCACGCCTGCCGAATGAAGCACAGAATTAGACAGGGAAATAATTAGAAAATGGCCCGTAACGCATCCATTGACGCCTCATGCATGTGCAGCAATCAGAGCAACAAAACAAAACCAGTAGCAGCCAACAGATTCACGCAAATGAGATCCACAGATGTTCAATTCCACCGACACAATTTGACCCCTCATAGCGAGGCTTGGACGCCAGCACAAACCAACGAACAGACCGCGCCAACATCCTCAAAACAATGACCCACTCAGTCCACGCTAAATACTGACCCCAGCACTGATGCGGGCCATATCCAAATACTGGGGCAGACATGCGTGAAGAACGTTCCAAGTCAAAGAGATCAGAACTAGGGGAAACGGCCTCATCTCGACATGCTGACGAGTACCACAAAATCACAGATTGCCCCGCCTCAATCTTTACACGCCCCATGAACCGATCGGACTTGGCCGCACGAATGAAGCGCCTCGTAGGCGCTGCAAGCCTCAAAGATTCCTCGACAATTATCGGAGCGAGGAGCCGCGAATCACCAAGCAGACTGCGATAAAAAAGCGGATTATGGGCCACTTGAAGCATGGTCTCGCAGAGAACTTAAGCAGTCGTATAACGCCCAGCAATAGCAATAAGAATACAACAGAAAATCGCACCTGCTTGACTCATGGACTTCCCATTAATTTCTACATTCGCAATTTACAAAATCAGATCGCCACAGGGCTTGCGAAGCCTCGATTTTACACCTCATCAAAATAATCAGCAAATTCTTTGTAGATTTCTCGCCGATGCCCCGCAGGATCGCACTGCAAATCAACATTCTCCGACTATCGGGATCTGCGGGGCCAAACAGCTGCTTGGTCAGCCCCAGCATCAATGTGCAGGCAGAAGAAGGAATCCCCAGGAGTGGCATCACAACCCTTAGTAGACACTCTGAAGCAATCTCATTAGCGAAATCGAATTACCCGCCGATAGCCAGCATTTTATTCACGTATTCGCATCATACAGCCTCCATACTTGACTCCAAAGGAAGAAGATTATGCGGCAAAAAGCATTCTTTTAGAACAGCCCTTATTGGCTGATATTCCGGAAAATCCATCGTATTCAGGGGTCTGATGATCAGGCAAGGGGCGTCACCTGCTAAAGCACGAACTGCTTGCTCTCGCTCAAGGGTGTTAATCGTCATCCCTGGGGAGCCGAAAGATCATGCGATGCCCTCTCAATATGAAGCGAATCAGCGCAATGAGTGACATGCCATAGATCAGGATCATCACCATGCTTGCACAAGTGAATAGAATCCTCAGCACGCATTCTGGCAACCTATGCATGTGACACCTGAGGCTCAGCCAAAAATCAAGGCCAATACAAATCGTATGCATCAATCACAACAAGCCCCGCCCATAGAATAAATACACAAAAGCTATCCATCTCGCCTGCATTGAGCACCAACAGGAGGCGGCGCCGGGTAATTAAACAAGACAAAACTTACCAACTCCCACGCGCCACCAGGATCAAGAGCGAACGTTGCCAGGCGCGGATGCCGTGCATCAGCAAGGGCCACACCATCAAATGCACTCTGATTCTTGGCTTCAAATCGAACAATAAGATCTTGTGCACTAGACGTGAAGAAGAGATTTCTCCCCTGAAGAAGCCCTACTTGAAGAGTGCGAGCACCTTTACACCACTGCGCGAATACCTATCTCCAAAAACGATCTCTGTTTCAGCTATTAACAGTCCATCGGCGCGAGGCAGGGCTTTGCCAGGGGCACGCACTTCATCATGTAAGCGATCCAGGAGTGAGTTGACAAGCACAACTTTGCTGGGGTCAGCATCAAGCCTGTCGACAGGCTCTCGAATCGCACTGGCCGAACAATTGCAGACCTGCAGGAGCGAAAGATTAACATTTGCATAGCTCAACACAAGCCATTGATTGGATTGTCGACCCAAGCGCAAGCTCGTCGACCCAGGGGGGCGAATTCAGAGCTATTAATAAAATCTCTCCTCAAAGGAGTAGCACCAGGGGCAACCATTTGATAACGAACAATGATCCAATCAGAGCTTGGGCGAGAAGCATGTAGATCCCTGATTAAAACCTCATCAATGGCAGCTGAGCCTTCTGTTTTGAATCGTTAACCCGGGGGCGTCCGATGACGCCGCAAAAGCTTCCAGCCAGTGCTAATTAATGGAAAAATCGTGTGACAAGCTCAAGTCCAGGTTGACTGACCCCCTTGAGAGCCATCTTGCTCAGCATGCTGTAGATTGGCTGCCTCATAAAGTGCCATCAAGGCACCATCATTAAAAGCAAAAGGATGAGCTGGGATTAGCGGCAAACAAAGCGCCCCTGTCTTAACTAAAATACGCCTAAAAATAAGCGGCAACCGAAGCTTTTGCGGCTGAACACAACTTTATTAAATAATTCCACGAATTGATCGCAAGATTTCAAAACAGCGAAAGAGCCGAAGTAGTGATTTCAATTCAATTCATCAGTGCCCTGTGGCAGAGCTTTACGTGCACGGTGATGACGCCGGCGCGGCAGGCGAGGGTGCCTCGAAGGCCACGCCACCGCCCTGGTGCGCAACGCTCAGGGCCGCTCGCTCAACGGATAGCGCCCGCAATCGTCTCAGGAAAGATTGAACTGCGCGGCCAGACGCTTGGCCAGCACAGCACCACTGTGCAAAGCACCCTCCATGAAGCCCGTGAAGAGCAGACTGCTGTACTCACCTGCAAAAAAGAGCTTGTTCTGCAAGCCTTGCTGAAGCTTTGGATAGATCTGCGTCACTTCGCCCAAAACCGGGCTGGTGTAACCGCAACGGGTCCAGGGGTCTTCGGGCCAACCCATGAACAGTCGCTTCTTCGCGGATTGGCCATAGCCCTCATAGATCGTGTTAATCCAGGCTGTCATCTGGGCATCACGCTGCTGCCGCGAAACCTTCAGACACTGGCGCGCCGCAGACCCACCAGAAAACACAGTGAAACAGGACGGATCATCCGCCCGTTGTCGCTGGCCATCACTCGCCTCCCAGGTTTCACCGATCGCTGTTGAGGTCAGAGCATGTGGGCCCTGATTGGAATCAAGCCAGAACGGCTTGTCGACAGCGCTGATGTACTTGATCGCAGGCCCGGCAAAGGGCCGCAGATCAGAGGGCAACGCCGGCTGAAACACCATGCGGTCCCAGGTGGCCGGTGGGGCTGTGAGAACCACAGCATCACCTTGCAGAATCCGGCCACTTACTGTCTTGATCTGCACGCCATCACCGCGCAACTCCAACGTCTCGACTGGAGTTCGCAAGCTGAGGTGATCGGCACCAATGGCTGTTGCCAATTTGCCTGCCAGGGCCTGGTTACCCTCGGCGCAGCGATAAATCTCGGATTCGGTCCAGAAGGCCTCGATTCCTCCCCCTGCAATGTTGCACAGGATCGCGAGATAACTCGCCTCTGAGGCATCTAAAACATTGTCGTTGGCCAACAGTGTTGTTGCAGCCAAACGCACCTCGGGCTCTACAGACCAACGGCTGGCTGCCTGCGCAAATGAAAGCCGATCAAGACGCTCGGCATCCGGAGTGCGCCAAGGTAACTCACGGTTGACGGAACGTGCATCAGTGTTCATCAAGGCCAGCGCCTGATCGATGGACTCAAAGAGACGCCTGGCATCCTGACCCGTGTACAACTTGCCATCAATCAGCAAGGGAGATGCGGGATCATCTTCATCACTGACATCGCGCATGGTCAGTCCAAATTCCTTGGCGTAAGCCATCCAGGTGGGATGGTTGCCACCAACCAGTTCAGCCCCCGCTTCAATGCGCTGACCCTCCACAAAATTGTTGAGCGTGAGCACCCGACCGCCAACGCGATTGCGCGCCTCCAACACCTGAACGTCAGCACCAGCGCGTTGCAACTGGTAGGCACAACTCAACCCGGCAAAGCCAGCGCCGATCACTAGCACCCGGGGGCGCGAGGTCACCTGTGCCTGCGAGTGTTGCTGGGGCAACATCAAGGCAGCTCCGGCCGCCAGGGAAGCTTGCAGAAAACGCCGACGCGTGATGGCGCTCGGAGCCGCCCCAACACGGCGCATCAAGCGAGCAATCGTTTGGGTCTTCAAGGCTGATTGGCAGAGGGCCGATCTCGGCTTTCTAGGCGGTCATTCTCCAAAAATTCACCCGTGCGATAAGGATTCAAACGCGGTCCCAAGCCAGGGCAATCGCCAAGTTTTGGATGATCGTCGTCTGTACAGCGCAGCCCAGCCGAAAACCCTTCATCAAAGATCGGCGATTCGAGACTAAATCTCCACAATAAAAACCTTCAACTGCAGCGAAATAACCTCTCCTCGACAGGCTAGTTGATCTGTATTCGTCATCGTAGTGCGACTGCACGGAAAAAAAGCTCAGCTCACTCAGAAGGTCGCCGCCGCCGGGCTGTTCGCCCAGCTCGTTCAACAGATCGAGCGGCAGATGGCGACTCGAGAGCGAGCGGCTCAGGGTGCCAGCACCTTGAGCCTGTTGTGGCGCTGCAGCCAGGCATCGGGCACGGTGATCAGAAGGTCGACATCAGAATCTGGGCGGCGCTCGCCACAGACTCGGGAACCAAACAGACGCACCTCCACCTGAGGGCTTGCCGCACGGATCCAATCCAGGCTTCAGATCAACCGATACCCGCACCAATCGGGCACCTGGCTCTGGCTCAGGCCCTGGGGATGGGGCTCGAGCTGCACATGCCAGCGCGTGCCGCCGAGCAGCTCCAGCTGCTCGAGCGCCAGGCAGTCGTCGACGGCGGCCAGGTCGTCCTTGTGCTGCTGCAAAGCGTCCTGCAGCCACAGGCGCTTGGCGGCGGCCTTGGCCGCCTGGGGGGAGCGGGCCACCACCAGGCCGAAGTGGTGGAGCTCCGCCAGGCAATTGGGGCGGTAGGCGCCCAGGTTCACGAACCACAGCCGCTCGGGCCTGGGGCCGGCGGGCTCGCGCCCCAGGCTCACCGCCCAGCCATCGATCGCCCGCACCGCCATGAAGGCATCCAGGTGCAGGCCCTCGCGCCGCCCGAACCACTGGCGCCGCAGCTCCGGCAGGGTCTCCTCAATGGTGGCGCCGGCCACAAAGCGCACATCGTGCAGCTCGATGTGGCAGCCGGGGGCGCGGCCGCCAAGCACCACCAACAGGAGCGTTGGCGTTTCAGCGCTCACGGCGGTGACAAGCTCCCACCCCACACGAGTGCCATGGCGACATCACAAGAGCCTGATGTATGCATTGCAAAACGTTCAACCGCAGCCCGGCAGAGCCTGCTCATTGTGCATGCACCACCAGCCACAGCAAAGCAAGCGACTTGAAACGGCATTTATTGCAAAACACGAATATTTTTGCACATGCATGCAACAAGAACGAAAATCTAAAAAACGGATCTCAGCATCAGCCTGGAGCCAGCAAACATTCTTTTTCGCGAGCAAGCCCAGCGAATGTCAGATCTCAGCAACAAAGCACCTGTTCTTGAACTCCAGGGTCTCTACCGAAGATTCGGCACGCTCGTGGCGGTCGACCATCTGGACCTGACCCTATACAAAGGAGAGTTTTTCACCCTCCTGGGCGCCTCTGGCTGCGGCAAGACCACGATCATGCGCCTGATCGCAGGTTTTGATCAGCCCAACGCCGGTCGAGTCATGCTCGATGGAGTTGACGTGACACACCTGCCGCCTCAAGCGCGCAATGTGCACACGATGTTTCAGCAGTATGCGCTGTTTCCCCATCTGAGCGTCTGGGACAATATCGCCTTTGGCCCACGTGCACAAGGCAAGGAAACGTCAGACACCAAACGGCAGATCGGTGACATGCTCGACATCGTTGGGCTGGCCGAAAAAGCCGATTTCAAACCCAATGAGCTCTCAGGCGGCCAACGGCAACGGGTTGCCCTAGCTCGGGCACTGATCAACACCCCCTCCTTGCTACTTCTGGATGAACCGCTGGGAGCCCTGGATGCCAGCATGCGCCGCGGGCTGCAGCTGGAATTGAAACGCATTCAACGGGAGACCGGCATCACCTTTTTGATGGTGAGCCATGACCAGGATGAAGCCTTTTCAATGAGCGATCGCCTGGTCGTGCTCAATGCAGGACGCATCGAACAACTAGGAACCCCAAGGGAAATCTACGAACGCTCCAACTCCAGTTATGTGGCCGGCTTCGTCGGCCAGGCCAATCTCCTGCCGGAAGATGGAGACAACCTCAGCCTGCTACGGCCTGAACGCATTCGTCTGAGCCAGAATCCTCCAGGCAGCGATGAGGAAGGCTGCCAGGGACATCTGAGTGCACTCTTTTACCAAGGTGCAGATTGGCGCTTGGAACTGACGCGTGCCGATGGCAGTGTGCTGTTCATTCTTCTCAATGCCAATGAGGCACCACCTTCCCTGACCCTTGGCGACAGCTTCTGGGCGGTCTGGAAGCGTACCGACCTGCACAGGCTCACGTCTGGAGCAATCTGACCATGCATCTGTTCACCAGCCGCAGGCAAGCATTGAAGCTTCTGGCCCTCGGTGCCGGATCAGCCACCCTGAGTCCACTACTCGCCGCCTGCAAATCCGGCGGCAAACGCCATGGCGACAAAACACTGATCATCTCCAACTGGCCCCTCTACATTGACGTCGATGAAAAGGGCTCAGCAGGGACCGTAAGGCGATTTGAAGATAAGACCGGTATTCGGGTATCCTATCGCGAAGACATCAACGATCCCGATACCTTTTTTTCGCGCATCCGACTGCCCCTAGCGATGGGCGCACCGATCGAGCAGGACATCCTTGTGGTCCCCAACTGGCTGGCATCGAGGCTGATCAGACTGGGATGGCTCGAGAAACTGCCACTCGCCAGCATTCCCAACGCTCGCAACCTCAAGCCCTGGCTGCGGCGCCCGGTCTGGGATCCAACGGGTGCCTACAGCCTGCCCTGGCTGGTGGGCATCACCGGCATTGCCTACAACATCAAGGAGACAGGGCGAGAATTGACATCAGTCGACGATCTGTTTGCCAAATCCCTGGCTGGTCGGGTTTCGTTCCTTTCACTCTGGAGAGATACCCTTGGCCTGTTGATGCTTGCTGATCGAGTCGACATCACACGCCCCACCTACGCCGATGCCAAACCCGCTTTGCAACGGCTGAGCCAGGCAAAGGCATCGGGTCAGATTCGGGCCTTCACCGGCAATGACTACCAGAAGGATCTGCTGGTTGGCAATCTCGCGGCATGTGTGGCCTGGGCTGGCGATGTGGCCCAGCTGCTCGGCGAAAATCCCGATCTGCGATTCGTGGTGCCGAGCACAGGTGGAGTGCTGACCGCCGACACCATGGTGATCCCACCTCGATCTGCAGGTCGCCGTGAAGCCGCTGCCTGGATGAATTTCGTCTACGAACCCAGCAACGCCGCAAAAATCGCTGCCGCCACCCATTTCATTAGCCCCGTTGAAGGCGTGGCCAATATCTTTGCCGCTAGTGAATCGACGGCGTCGTTTGTCGACGATCCACTGATGTTTCCAGCGGCCTCCATGAACAGCCGCCTGCACATGCTGGGCCCCTTCTCAGACACTGATGAAGAAGCCATTGAGCGTGACTTCGCCCGCCTGATCGCCGCATGAAACCACTACGCAATTTACGCTTGTCGCGCCGCGCCATTCCGCTGTTGCTGGTCGCGCCCGGTGTGGCCTGGCTGCTGTTCTTCTTTGTGCTGCCCATTCTGCAATTGCTGCTGGAATCCTGGTCGCAACCAACCACACGCTTTGGCCTTGAAAGCACACTGAGCGCCAATCCCCAGAATTACAACGACGCCATTTCGCTGGCCTCCCCACTGTTGCTGCGATCAATCGGGGTCGCAGGCTTGGCGACGGCAATTGGCCTGGTGATCGGCTTTCCCATGGCCTGGTGGGTGGTGTGCCGCGGCGGACGCTGGAAGCCACTGCTCACAGGCTTGGTGGTGACCCCGTTCTTCTTCTCCTATTTGGTACGAACGATCGCCTGGACAACCCTTCTGGCCGACAGCGGACCGTTGATGCAGGCGATCAAGTTTCTCTCACTCGGCCATCTACTTAATACCATTGGGCTGTTGCAGGATGGGCGACTGCTCAATACCACAACAGCCTTGGTTGCTGGCCTCACCTACAACTACCTACCCTTTTTGGTCCTACCCATTATCGCCAGCCTGGGCACGATCGACCCGATCCTTCTGGAAGCCGCTGCGGATTTAGGGGCCAGAACACCACGCATTTTCATCAAGGTTGTATTTCCTCTTGCCCTGCCTGGGATCATCTCCGGCGGCTTGCTCACATTCATCCCCGCCATGGGCGATGTCGTCAATTCCCAATATCTTGGAGGCGTCAATGATCGCATGATTGGCAATCTCATTGCTGATCTGGTGCTAATTCAACAGCGGTTCTCAACAGCGGCGGCAATCAGCATGCTGCTACTGACGATGATTGGGATATCGCTTTTGATTTACACCCGCAAGCTCGGCCCAACCAGCCCGGGAGGAAATTGAGCCATGACTGTCTCACAGTTGAACCAAAAACGACCGAACAAAAGAAGTTTTAGCTTCAAAACCATTCCCTGGCTCACGCTCTGGAGCATTGGCGTCTACGCCATTCTGTTTGCGCCGGTGGCGGTCATCGTGCTGTTCAGCTTTAACGACTCCCAGAGTCGCTTCAATCTGATCTGGCATGGTTTCACGCTCAAGAATTGGCTGAATCCCTTCGCTGATCCAACCCTTGCCCAGGCTTTCTTCACCAGCCTGGCGCTGGCGTTGCTGGCCACCTGTCTCTGCATCCTGCTGGCGCTGCCCATGACTATGGCGCTCGAGCGCTTTCGCATCCGTGGAGCCTCGGCTCTGGAAATGCTGCTGGTGCTGCCGTTGACCCTGCCTGAAGTCGTGCTGGGGGCTTCACTGCTACTACTGTTTGTTCAGCTGCGACTGCCACCCGGTCCTGTGGCTCTGGTGATTGCCCACACCCTGTTTTGCCTCAGCTACACCGCCATGGCACTCAAGGCTCGTCTCGGTGGTCACGACTGGACCCTGGAAGAAGCGGCCGCCGACCTTGGCGCCAAACCCTCGAGGATCTTCACGCAAATCACCTTGCCCAGACTCGCACCCGGGTTGCTCTCGGCGGGGTTGCTGAGCCTGTCCATCTCCATGGACGACTACGTGGTCTCCTCCATCACGGCCGGTTCGGTGGTCACCTTCCCGCTGCGGATCGCCGGTGCCTTTCAGCGGCAAATCTCACCGCAGATCCATGTGCTCTCGACCATGGTGCTGTTGATCAGCCTGGTGGCGTTGGTGTTGAGTTGCCGAGAACCTGAGGGACGCACCAACGCCTCAACCGTGGGGACCGATGGCGACTGAACCTGATGTGCTGATAGTTGGGGCCGGGCTCTCGGGCCTGATCGCGGCACGGGGGCTGCAGGCCAGCGGGATGGTGGCTGCAGGCCAGCGGGCTGGTGGTGCGGGTGCTCGAGGCCCGCGAGCGGGTGGGCCGATGCCGCTGCTCAATGGTGAGGTGATCGGCGGGCCCTACAACCGCGCCCACCTCTGGGACGAGGCCACCGGTTGAAGCGGCACGGGCAGGGTGGTGTTCGGCGCAGGACCGGTCGCTCCTGCAGGATGAGGCTATCGACGTCCTGAAGATGGATTTCTTCGAGCGGCAGTGGAGCTCTTACCGGGCGATCGTGGAGCACGATCTGATGGAGCATCGGGCCGTGGCCGACGCCACGGCTTGGGCCATCGAGACCTGGCTGGCGACGCGCCCCGCCGGGGCTCCCGCCCCCTCTCTGGTTGATCTGGGCTGCGGCGATCTGGCCCTGCTGGGACCGCTGCTGCAACGCCTGCCCCTGGGGAGCTACACCGGCCTCGACCTGGCGGCTGTGGTGCTGCCGTTAGCGCAGCGGGCCCTGGGCGCGGTGCCCTATCCCTGCCACTGGCTGGAGGGCGATCTACTCGCCTGGGCCAAGGGCGAGCTGGCGGCCCCGGAACCCAGCAGCGCGCCGAGCCAGCAGACCGACATCCTGCATTCGGCCTTTGCCATCCACCACCTCGACGACGGGGCCAAGGTCAGCTTTCTGGAGGCCGCGCGCCGGCGCATCAGCACAGGTGGCCTGTTCCTCTGGGTCGATGTGTTCCGCGAATCGGGCGAAAGCCGCGAGGCCTACGTCGCGCGCTACGCCCGCCGGATCCAGACAGGCTGGCCCCAGCTCAGAGCCGAGCAGCAGGAGCATGTGATCAGCCACCTCAGCAGCTTCGACATCCCCGCCGACCGCGCCGCCATCGAGGCCAGCGCCAAAGCCGCCGGCTGGCACTGGCGCTGGGCCTGGCAGGGTGCACATCGGGCCGAGGCCATGGCCGTTCTGACACCGGCCCTTTAAAACCAGCCTGACCTGCAGAGACCTGATGCCAAAGCCGCCGATTCGGGTTAGCAGACACCAACGCTGGCTCACGGCTACCGCTGGCCTGGCCACGTGGCTGGTCGCAACAACTGCCCTTGCCGCAACTCCTGCGAGTTTGAAGGATCTGCTGAGCCCACAAGACGTGCCCGGGCTGTTGCAAGGCAAAGCCCCGGGCCAGAGCCCCATGGTGATAGCCGGTGTCGCCACCGCACCCTGGGGCCTGCAGCTCTGCTCAACCGGACCAGGAGGCACCCAGGTGAGCATTGCCGGGCCCGACACCAGCGATCAGCTGCTGCTGCCGCTCAACGACGACAACACCCTGGTGCTCAGCTCCAGCCTCTACCGCTTTGCCTCACTTGGGCAGGCTGAGCAGGCCTGGACTCAATTGCGCGCCGCCGCCCCCCGCTGCCGCGGCAACGTGCGCGGCCCAGGCAGCCAGAGCAGCACCCTGAGCAGCGGCGGCAGCGGCTGGATCTGGATCCTGAACCAGCAGCGCCATGACGCCGCCGCCCGCTACGCCGTCTTCAACCGCCACGGCGCTGTGATTCTGGTGACCGGGCTGAGCCGCGTTGGCGCCAGCCTCATCAGCCCGGCTGAGCAGGCAGCGGTGCAGCAGGTGGCCGCGCGCATCGGCCAGCGGCTGCAGGCCCAGCTCTAGCTGTGCTCCCGCAAAAAGCAGATGGCGCCCGCGAGTTCATCGGCAAAACGATCGATCTCCTCGGGGGTAGTGGTGAAGCTGAGGCTGGCTCGGGCCGTGGCACTTAGGCCGTAATGCCGATGCAGGGGCTGGGTGCAATGGTGACCGCTGCGAATGCAGATGCCGGCTGAATCGAGCAGCGCTGCAATGTCGTTGGCATGCAGACCGTCGACGCTGAAGGCCGCCAGGGCACCCCGATGGGGCTGTTGATCGGGTGTGGGGCCGAGGATCTTCACCCCCTCAATCGCCTGAAGTCGTTCAAACAGCCGTCGGGTGAGCAGCTGCTCCCAAGCCTGGATGCGCTCGAGACCTAGGGCCTTGATGTAATCCAGAGCTGCGCCCATGCCAATCGCTTCGCCGATCGCCGGAGTGCCCGCTTCAAACTTGTGGGGCAAGTCAGCCCAACTGCTGTGGTCCAGATAGACATCCTGGATCATTTCGCCGCCGCCCAGGAACGGCGGCATCGCATCCAGCAACGCCTCTCGGGCCCACAGCAGGCCCATCCCCGTGGGTCCACAGAGCTTGTGGGAGCTGCCCACCAGAAAGTCACAGCCCAGCTGCTGCACATCCACCGGCAGGTGGGGCAGGCTCTGACAGGCATCCACCAGCACCAGCGCACCAGCGCCATGGGCGAGGGCCACAACGTCGCCGATGGGGTTCAGGCAGCCCAGGGTGTTGCTCACCTGCACCAGGCTCACCAAGCGAGTGCGGTCAGAAAGCTTGCTGCGGAGATCGTCCAGATCCAGTTCACCACTGGGGGTGAGGCCGGCGTGGCGCAGCACACAACCGGTGCGTGCCGCCAGCAGTTGCCAGGGCACCAGGTTGCTGTGGTGCTCCATCAACGTCAGCAGCACCTCGTCGCCGGGGTGCAGGTTGGCCTCGCCCCAGCTGCGCGCCACCAAATTGATCGCTTCGCTGGCGTTGCGGGTGAACACGATCTCGCGGGCGCTCGCGGCGCCAACAAAGCGAGCTGTCGTCTGGCGGGCCCCCTCAAAGCCTTCCGTGGCCCGCGCACTCAGCTGGTGGGCACCACGGTGCACATTGGCGTTGTCGTGGCCGTAATACTGCTGCAGGGCCTCGAGCACCGCTGTGGGCTTCTGGCTCGTGGCCGCGTAATCCAGGTAAATCAGGGGCTGGCCCAAACAGGCGGTCTGGGCCAGCAGGGGAAAGTCTGGACGGGTGAGGGCAGCCAGGTTCTCCACCCCAGCGGCCGGAGACGTCTTCAACGCTGGGGTCGCAGTCATGGACATCAAACCTTCCCCAGCGGGGCAGCAGGCTGCTCAGGGTCCGGCGACAGCTGCGTGTCGGCACCCAGCAGACGCTCAAGGGGCCGCCAGGTGGCGGCGGCGGCGGGTAACCCCCTGAGCACCTCATCACAAAACCCTCGCAGCAGCAGGCGCGAGGCCTGGGCTGCGGCGATGCCCCGACTCTGCAAATAAAAGAGCTCATCCTGCTGCAAGCGGCTGACAGTCGCGCCATGGGCACACCGCACATCGTCGGCAACGATCTCCAGCTGGGGCTTGGTATCGATGCGGGCACGGTCTGAGAGCAGCAGGCTGCGGCTGAGCTGCGAAGCCTCCGTCTGCTGAGCGGCACGGGGCACGGAGATCGCACCGTTAAACACGCTGCGTGCGGCACCATCCGCCACGGCCTTGTGCAGTTGGTCCAACGTGCCCCCCGGTCCATCGAAACGGATCGCGCTATGGGTATCGGCACACTGCTGATCGTCCACCCATTGCAAGGAGCGCATCTGGGTGTGGGCAGCTCCATGGCTTTGCACCACCCTGGGCTCAAACCTGCTGAGCGCCCAGCCGGCGCTCGCCGAGGTCAGCGCAAGGGTGCTGCCGGGGGCCTGCTCCACAGCTAAATGGGTCAACAGGCAGGCCTGGCGATCACCAAGTCCAAGAGAGCCCAAACGAAGCTCCGAACCCGCCCCCAACAAGACTTCGGTGATCACGGTGGTGGCGTTGGCACCACTGGAACGTTGGACCTGGAGCAGCTCGAGACTCGCCCCCTCCTCGAGGACCAGCAAAATCCGCCAAGGGACCAAACCTTCGGCCTCGCCGGCATCACAGATCAGCTCTAGGGGCTGGGCGGCTCCGCTGACCCCCAGACCCACAACCGCGGGCTGAATGCCCTGATTGAGCTGGACCAGCCAATGCTGCTCGGAGTGGTTGGCATGAAGAGCCCGGCCCAGCAGGGCCTCAACGGCTTCGGAGCTCAATCGGCTCACCCCGGCGGGCAATGTGACCCCAGCCAAGGGATCGGGTGCCATCGCGAGCTTCGGATGGATCGCCGCCAGGGCGGTCAGATCGGTGAAGCGCCAGTCTTCGAGTCGCCGGCTGGGCACGGGAGCCCCGGCCAAGCCCTCCAACCAAGCTGTCGAACCGGCCATCGAAGCCGCTACAGCAGGAGCCGTGAGCATCAGGGCACCTCCACGGGCTGCCGGGCCAACTCAGCATCCACCCAGTCGTATCCAGTGCGCTCGAGCTCCAGTGCCAGCTCCTTGCCACCACTGCGCAGGATGCGCCCCGCCGCCATCACATGGACAAAATCGGGCGTGATCAAATCCAGCAGGCGTTGGTAGTGGGTAATCAACAAGGTGGCGGTGTGGGGGCCGGCCAATTGGTTGACACCAGAGGCAACGATCCGCAAGGCGTCGATGTCGAGGCCCGAATCGGTTTCATCGAGGATGGCCACGAGGGGCTCTAGAAGAGCCATCTGCAAAATCTCATTGCGCTTTTTTTCACCGCCACTGAATCCCTGATTGACGGATCGCTCGAGGAAAGCCGGATCCATCTGAACGACGTTGAGGCGCTCCCGCACCAGGTCTTCAAACGCAAACGTATCGAGCTCATCGTCACCCCGCTCCTGACGGCGCGCATTGGTGGCCACCCGCAGGAATTCCAGGTTGCTCACCCCCGGGATTTCAACCGGGTACTGGAAACCAAGAAACAGACCAATTCGAGCCCGCTGCTCGGGTTCAAGCTCAAGCAGATTCACATCTTGATAGCGCACGCTACCGGCTGTAACCGTATAGGCCGGATGACCAGCCAGCACCTTGGACAGCGTGCTCTTGCCACTGCCATTGCGGCCCATCACGGCATGAATTTCGCCAGCCCGAATGGTGAGATTGACGCCATTGAGGATGGGCTGCTCATCGACGCTGGCGTGAAGACCTTGGATCTCAAGCAGGATGGGGGCGTCGGGGCGAATCACGGCTTTTGGAAAAAGTTCTGAACGGGGTTGACGAAATTAAAACGAAATGGGGCGGAATTAAAACGAAAGCCAGACCATAGAGAGACTAGAGACGAAGGTCCCAGTCCCATGCCCTAGCCCACCGAGCCCTCCAGTTTAAGGGCCAGTAATTTGTCGGCCTCTGCAGCAAATTCCATCGGCAATTGGTTGAACACATCGCGACAAAAACCGCTCACCATCATCGAAACCGCCTCCTCAAATCCAATGCCACGGCTTTGGAGATAGAAGAGTTGATCAGCTGAAATTCGACAGGTGCTGGCCTCATGTTCCACACTCGCCTCTGGCTGCTGACAACGGATGTAGGGATAGGTATTAGCACCGGCTTGATCACCGATCAACATCGAGTCGCACTGGCTGTAATTCCTGGCTCCAACGGCCTTGGGACCGATCTGGACCAAGCCCCGGTAACTGTTCACCGAGTGGCCCGCACTAATTCCCTTGCTCACGATCGTGGAACGGGTACGCGGTCCAACGTGGATCATCTTGGTGCCCGTATCGGCTTGCTGGCGGTGATTGGTGAGGGCGACAGAATAAAATTCCCCAACTGAATCAGCTCCTTGGAGTACGCAACTGGGATATTTCCAAGTAATTGCCGACCCGGTTTCGACCTGGGTCCAACTTATTTTACTGCGCTCTCCCCTGCATTGCCCTCGCTTGGTGACAAAGTTGTAAATTCCTCCGACTCCATTTTCATCGCCCGCGTACCAATTTTGGACAGTTGAATATTTAATCGAGGCATCATCAAGGACCACCAATTCAACAACTGCCGCATGGAGCTGGTTGGTATCGAACATGGGGGCCGTGCATCCCTCCAGATAGCTCACCGATGCTCCCTCCTCGGCCACAATCAGCGTGCGCTCAAACTGGCCCGTATCGCCAGAGTTAATACGGAAGTAAGTGGAGAGCTCCATCGGACACTCAACCCCTTTTGGGATGAAGACGAAAGAGCCATCACTGAAAACAGCCGAATTTAAAGCCGCAAAGAAATTATCCCCACTCGGGACGACAGTTCCTAGATAGCGCTCAACAAGCTCGGCATGCTCTTTGACAGCCTCACTGATCGAAGAAAAAATAACGCCGTGCTCGGCAAGCTTTTCCTTGTATGTGGTGGCAATTGAGACGCTATCGAACACAGCGTCCACAGCCACATTGGACAGACGCTTCTGCTCGCTGAGGGGAATCCCAAGCTTCTCAAAAGTCTCGAGCAATTTGGGGTCAACCTCATCAAGGCTGGCCTTTTTCTGCTGTTGCTTTGGAGCTGCGTAATAGATAATATCCTGATAGTCGATCGCCGGGTAACCCAGAGTCGCCCAATCGGGCTCCGTCATTCGCAACCACTGACGGTAGGCCCTCAGGCGAAAATCGAGTAAGAATGCGGGCTCCTCTTTCTTGGCCGAGATCAGGCGAACAACATCCTCGCTGAGGCCTTTGGCAATCTTTTCAGTTTCAATATCAGTGACGAAGCCATACTTGTACGGCTGTGAAACCAGATCACCAACGGTGGCAGCAGATGACATGATCCAGGCTCAACTCACAGTGTGGGCTTTGATTTCATCCATGGAAATCGTTTGGTGATCGCCGCGGAAGGGATTCTCTTCGGTGAGAAACAGCATGCAGTGACATTCCTTGCGCTCCCGCATGGGCACGCAGGGGCAGTTCCAGAAAGCCTGTGAGACCTCGGCCTCCTTGTCTTCGTAATGACGACAGGGGCAGAGCGCACCGCCCAGCTCATCCTTGTGCCGGGCCAGACCCTCGAGCACCACCGATGTCACGCCCAGATCACTGCAGAAATAGGTGCCAGTGCGCTGGGCATAAGTCTCCGCAAACTTGCGGATGACCTCCAGGCTCTCGGAACCGGACGCAGGGGCGGAAGCAGCGGGATCAGCCATGGAAAGTGGAGACAGGGTCAGGGATCCGTGCCTGGATGGGGGCCGTTACGAAACGGAAAGGTTTCGTTAATAACGAGCGTAAGCCACCGTGCCAGGGTTTGGGGATGCCGAGCCATTGTGCCCGTTGAGGCCCTCACCGTGGCGGAGCCTGGCCCCAATTGCCCGTCGACCGTGGCATCGTGTGGCCATGACCGGTATGCCATGAGGGCCTCCGTCCAGGCCAACCCGCAGGCACCCACACGAGAGGTCGTGTTGGACCTCGTGCTGCGCCAGGGGGAGGCCACCGCGGGCGACCTGGCCGAGGCCCTGGGCGTCTCAGTGCAGGTGACCCGCCGGCACCTTCGCTCCCTGCAAGACGAAGGCCTTATTGAAGCCAGCCTGGCCGGCGAGGGACCAGGACGGCCCAGCAACCGCTGGCACCTCACCCCAAAGGGACAGGCCCACTTCCCCGATGGCAGCCAACAATTTGCCTTGGGACTGCTGCAGTCGCTGGCCGGCCATCTGCCTGGAGAGATCCTGCAGGACCTGCTGAAGCAACAGGCCCTGCGCCAGGCCCAGGACTATCACGAACGCGTTGGAGACGGCTCACTCGGAGATCGCCTGGCGCGCTTAGTGGAGCTGCGTCGGGCTGAGGGCTACGTAGCCGAATGCGTCCCTGATCCCACCCACGCCACCAACAGCTGGGTGATCAGCGAGTTTCATTGCTCCGTGATGCGCATTGCCGAGCAATTCCCCTGCGTGTGTGACCAGGAACTACAGCTCATTCGCCAAACCTTCCCTGACTGCCATGTGGAGCGGGTGCACTGGCGCCTCGAAGCAGGGCATTCGTGTGGGTTTCGGCTCACGCCCCAGGCTCGCGATCAGCCTTGAACGGTGGCACCCATCGGAGCGGCCATGGTGCCCTTGAGCCTCGGCCCGTGAATCCCCAGCTCGGACCCCTGAACCCCCAGGAGGTGGCCACTCTGGACGCCACCCTGCTGCCGGTGCTCGAGCGACACCATCTGCGCTTGTTGGCCCACGGCCTGAAAACCCTCCAGGCCATTGCCGCCAAGAGCCGCCCTGCCCAAACCAGCGGGGATCCGCCGGATCGAGCCGCCACCCTGGGCTGGGTGCTGGAGCAGGCGGAGATTGCCCACGACCAAGCGTTTGCAGAGCTCTTCACCGACCAACTCGAGTGCATCGGCCATCAGCTGCTGGAACTGGCCGCGCAGCGAGGCTGCACCGCCCTAAGCCTGAATCTGGATGATCTGATCGGATGGGCCCAGCAACAGGCCGATCAACGTCTAGCTACCAAGCCACCAACACCACCCCAAGCAGAGCCAGCACCGCCGCCACAAGCCCCATAAGCCCGGGCCGGTCACCGTCCAGGGGGGCCAGCACCACGGCCATCACCGGCGCCGTGGCCAGCAGCGTTACGGCGAGCGATCCCTGCAGCAACGCCAGTGCGGTTTGCTGCAGCACGATGCCGGCCGTGGTGCCCAGCAGGGTGGCTGCCAGCACCAGGGGCCATCGCCGCAGCGAAGGCCTGGGGCCCTGCCCCCCCAGGGGAGCACCCACGGCCCGGGGGAGACCCGGCAACAGTGGCAGCAGCACCAGGGCAGCAGCACCGAGGCGGATGGTGGCCGCCTGGAGGGGAGAGACCGGTGCCAAACCCAACGCAAAACGGGCCAGCAGGGCACCCGCACTGCTGCAGACCAGGGCAGCCAGGCCGACCACCACCCCCAGCCGCTGCTCGGCCGCGCCAGCCAGGGAACCTGCCCCACAGGGCGCCTTCTGCCGAGCCACGAGCAGCACGGCCCCACTCACGAGGGCGATGCCCATCCCTTGGCGCAGGCTGGGCACCTCGGCCAACAGCGCCGCACCCGCCAAGGCCGTCAGTGCCGGCGCTCCGGCCTCAAGCGTGAGGGTGCGGCGGGTCCCCAGCCGACGCAAGGCGGCGAAGTAGAGGCTGTCGCCCGCGGCGATGCCCAGCACCCCGCTCAACAACAAAACCCCGATGGCCGGAGCCGCGATCGGCTGAAACAGCAGCAACCCAATCGGTAGCTGCAGCGCCAGTGCCAGCAAATTTTTGAGCAGGTTGAGCTGGGGCGCCGTCAGCGACGTTGGCAGCCGTCGCCAGAGGCCACTGGCCACGGTCCAGCACAAGGCAGCCGCCAGGGCCGCCGCCACGCCCGAAGCCACATCAACTCAGGCGATGGCCTGCGATCATCGCTGCTGCAGCAACCGATGTGGAGGCCCGCCGTGAGCATCCCCGATGCCATCAGTTTTTTTCGCCTCAGTTGTGGCCGTTGGCGCTCGCAACGCAGCAGCCACCACCTGCTTCATCGCCGAGCTGAAGCCGGTGGATCCCTAATTGTGGTGGAAGACTTGTTGGCGAGCGATCCCCGGCTTGCGGCCATTGCGACGCTGCACGGCCACAGTCCATCGGCCCTTGTGGGGGGCTGTCGTGTGCGCTGGAGCGGCTCGATGGCCTGGGACAAGGCCGGTGAAGCCCACGAGGGGGAGAGTGTCTTCGGCCTGATCCCCACCGATGACCAGGGCCGCGAAGGCCTGCTGCTGCGCGATCGGGGCTATGCCGAAACAGCACCTGTTGCCGGACATTTCGCCATGGATGAGCGCGATGGCCTGCTGCTCACCACCGGCTACGAAACCATGAGCAGCCTCGAGCGCTTCAGCTTCGCCGGGCCCAATGTGCGGCTGCGAACCAGCACGGTGGAGGGACTCTCCAATACGGCGTCGTTCTGCGTTGAGACCCGCCTCAGTGACGCCCATGGGAAGGACGCTGGCCCCGCCCTGGCAGGCCAGCCCCGGCAGCAGCCAACCAGCCCGTTGATGACAGGGGTTGCCCTGTCGGTCCTGGGCTGGTGACCCCCCTTCGGAACGTTACGGACTGTGAGCCCTGCCGACCCGAGCCGAACCCAGGCCGGGTGGGGCTTCTACCATCTCACTCGACGAATGCTTGAGTTCGCGTGGCCTTGCCGCTCCTGACGTACGCACCCACTACCCAGAACTCACGTGTTTACGCGTTGCGGGTGGGTTCAGACGAGGATCCCAAGGCCGTGTCGATGGACAAGGCCTTGGATCGTGAAGATCAAAACTTCCTGATCGAAGCGGCCTACCGCCAAATTTTCTTCCACGCCTTCAAGGTTGACCGGGATCGCACCCTGGAATCCCAGCTGCGTGATGGCCAGATCACTGTGCGCGATTTCATTCGCTCCCTGTGCCTTTCCGACACGTTCACCCGCAGCTTTTACAACCTCAACAACAACTACAGGGTGGCCCGCCACCTCGTCGAGAAGCTCTTGGGCCGTCGGACGCACGGTAAATCCGAGGAGATCGCCTGGTCTGCCGTGCTGATGACCCGGGGTGTCAAAGGGATGGTCGACGACATCCTCGACAGCCAGGAGTACCTGGATGCGTTCGGCTATGACACCGTTCCTTACCACCGCAACCGGGTTGTGGGGTCAAGGGATCTTGGTGAAACTCCTTTCAACATCACCAGCCCCCGCTACGACGCCTATCACCGCGGCATCCTTGGTTTCCCTCAAGTCGTCTACACAGGCACCGCCAAGGCCTATCCCGAACGGGCCCGGCAACGCCGGGGTGGATTTCCCGAGGATTACCTCTCCTGGGTGCGCAGCATGCCCGCCATGCGCTCCAGCGCCGGCGCCGCTGGCAGCACCAACATGGACTACCTGGCCAAGGTGCCCTACCGCAGCATTGGCCGCTGAATCGGCAGCCCTAAAGCTCCGAGCTCCAAGCCCCATGATCACCAGGCGACGCCCACCAGCGTCGCTTTTTTATGGCCTTCCGCTGGCCCCGGCCAGCGGAAGGCGTCAGTGGATGCTGACCACACCAACAGCTTCGGCTCAGAAATGGGAAAGTCTTCCAGACTGATCCCAAACGAAATCGGTAGCTATGAGCCAGACACTCTCTTCCTTGGCCATGATGACCCTTAGGCAGCTGCGCCAGGTGGCCAGCGACCTGGGTGTGAGCCTCTACAGCCGCAAGTCCAAGGAGGAGCTGATGGATGCCATCAGCACCAGGCAACCCGACGCCCCCAGCCTTCGCTCGATGGAGGCTGATCTCCCACCGGCACCTCGGCCCTCGGCCGAGACCCACGTGGTCTTTTTGCCCAGAGATCCCCAATGGGCTTACGTGTTCTGGGAGATTTCCGAGGCAGATCGAGAGCAAGCTCTCAGTGCCGGAGCGACCCAGCTGTGCCTGCGGGTTGCCGACGTCACCAACCTGGCGCCCGGCTCAGCCCACCCCCACACCATGCAAGAAGTTGTGGTCGATAGCCATGCCACCGAATGGTATTTACCGGTGCCACTGAGCGATCGCGACTATCGCGTTGAACTGGGCTACCGCAAGGCCGGTGCCGCCGGCTGGATTTCGCTGGCCTTCTCGGCGGTCGCACGGGTCCCGGCCCTGCACCCCAGCGAGCAGATCCTCGATCAGTTCGTGCCCTTCTCCCTCGATGCAACGCCCACCAGCTTTCCTGCTGGTGCCGCCACCGCCACCCCCATGGTGGAGCCTGCCGATACAGGTCTGCACGAGCGCCTCTACCAAACTGCCACCTCGCGCTGGCGCCAGCTGGGCCGGGGTTCTGAGGCCTTCCATGAGATGGAGGAAGGCCTGATCGGGGCCCCTGGCAGGATCAATGCCTCAGGTGCCGGCATCTGGGCCAGTGGCCGCAATGAATCTGGTGCTGGTCTGGTTCCCCGTCAGCGATCCTTCTGGCTCGTGGCCGATGCCGAGTTGATCGTTTACGGCGCCACCGATCCGGCGGCCCGCCTCACCATCGGGGAGGAAGAAGTTCCCCTCTCTGCCGACGGCACCTTCCGCATCCAAGTGCCCTTCAGGGATGGCGAGCAGCTCTATCCCATCAAGGCCGTGGCCGCCGATGGGGAGCAGAAGCGCAACATCACCCTGGCCTTCAGCCGCACGACCCCCGACGACAACAGCAACCCAGCCGACAAGGCGGTGCCCGAATGGTTCTGAAGCGCGTCTTGGTGGCCTCCACTCCCTTGCTTGGGGCCATCGCCTTTCCAGTGATCGTGCCCCTGTTGATGGTGCGACTCAACATCACAGCCAGCGTGCTCGGTGCTGTGGTGATCGCCACCCTGTGGTTCGTAGCCATGCTGCGAACCGCCGAAATGCCAGGTCATCACTGATGCCCTGATGCTGTGGGAACGCTGAAGCATCCCTCAGCCATTGCGCTCCATGGCTCCGATTCCGGCCCTGCCGTTTAACCCGTTGACACAGCTCGGCCTAGGGGGGATTCCCTCTAGGCCGTTTGTTTTAAGGCAGAGCCGCCGCTGGGCTGTGTTGCTATCGGCCCTGCTGATGGCCGGCTGTTCAGCCCAGGCTCGTCTTGAAGGTCGGGCAGCGGCCCAACGCCCATTGCCTCCCGGCATTGAGGTGGCCTTCAACCACCGGCCCACCTCCCGCTACCGCAGCCCGATCACCGGCCAATGGCGCCAGGGTGATGACCTCGAGGCGCTGGTGCTGCAGAGCATCGAGCAGGCGGAGCGCCAGATTCTGGTGGCGGTCCAGGAGTTGTCGTTGCCCCGCATCGCCACAGCCCTGGTTCGCAAACACCGGCAGGGTCTCGACGTGCGGGTGGTGCTGGAAAACACCTACAGCACCCCTTGGAGCCAGCAACACCCCGCCGGTCTCAGCAGCCACCTGCGCCGCCGCAACGCCCAGCTCCAACAACTGGGCTGGGGCGATGCGGTCTTGATCCTGCAGCGCGGCGGTGTGGGCCTGATCGATGACACCGCCGATGGCAGTGCAGGCAGCGGCTTAATGCACCACAAATTCATGGTGATTGATGGCCGCATGGTGGTGACAGGCTCAGCCAACTTCACCCCCTCATGCATCCATGGCGATCCCGAAGATCCCCGCACCCGGGGGAATGCCAACCATCTGCTGCGGCTGCAGAGCCCCGAGCTTGCGGCAAGCTTCCAGGCCGAGTTTGCGCGCCTCTGGGGCGATGGGCCGGGCGGTCTACCCAACAGCCGTTTCGGCATCGGCAAAGAGGGCGGTGGGGTGCAAACCGCCAGCGTGTCCGGCACACCGGTGCAGGTGCTGTTTGCACCCCACCGACGCAGCGATCCCAACCAAGGCCTGGCCTGGCTCGAGGCTCTGCTCAACAGCACCAACGACAGCCTGGATCTGAACCTGTTTGTATTTTCTGCCCAGAACCTCGCCAATCGGCTCCAGCAACTGCACGCCCGCGGCGTGCAGATCCGGCTGCTGGCCGACCCCGGCTTTGCCAACCGAAGCTTTAGCGAAACCCTCGATTTGCTCGGCGAATCGCTGCCGGATCAGGGCTGCAAACTGGAAACCAGCAACCGACCTTGGAGCCGAGCGATCGCAGCCGTTGGCACCCCGCGCCTGCGCCCTGGCGACAAACTTCACCACAAAGTCGCCGTGATTGATGCCAGGCGCGTGATCACCGGCAGTTTCAATTGGAGCCCCAGCGCTGCCCATCAAAACGACGAGACCCTGCTAGTGATCGACTCGCCCGCCCTAGCCGCCCATTTCAGCGATGAAATGAACCAGCTTTGGCGGGGCGCCGAGCTGGGGGTGACCGCCCGACTGCAACGCAAGCTGGAGAAGCAGCGGCTCAAGTGCGGTAGCGGCAGCCCAAGAGTGGCCCAGGCTGAAGGGCAGCCGGGTGCTTTTTAGGGGCCAGCCTCCCAGTTGTGGCAGATTATGGCTGCACGTCGACACGCAAGGCGCACCGCAGTGGATCCCCAAACGGCCTCTCGCATCCACGGCCCCACCCTGGATGCTATTCAACTGATGCTGCGGGATCTTCACACCCGCCACGACGAGATTCGGCACCGGGCCGCCTTTCGGGGCTGCACCAAGGAACTTCTGGCGGTCCAGCAGGAGCTCGTCGATTATCTGCTCGCCAAAAAGAGCAGTCTTCAGGGCCAGCACGGCGAGGGGGGAGAGCCCACCCGCAACTACAACTCCTTTGTTTAGAGCCGATGCGGCGACCCATGCTGAGCCCAAGAAACCTGCGCTGCATCGCGTTGTGGTGGCACCCATCCGCAACAGAGGCCCCGCATCTTGGGGCATCACGGTCGAGGGCATCACAGTGGAGGGCATCACGGTGGAGGGCATCTGGACGGAGGGCAACCGGACGGTGGCTGGCCTCAGCCTGGATCGCTGCTGCAGGGCTGGGAGCGCTGCCGGTCAAGGCCCAGCCGACTCCCCAGCTGGACCCCAACAGCTTCCCCACCACTGAGATGTTTCGCAAGCTGCAGCTTCTGACCATCAACTGCGGCCGCGAAAACACCGAGCAGGCCTGCCAAAGCGCCCGGGTCATGGCCGATCCCCTGATGGACCATCCGCGTTTGCCAGCAGCCTGCAAAGACACCATCTGGGCCATCCGGGAGCGGTCCGTGCCAGCTGCCAAGAACAGCTTCGAACGGCGCGAGCAGCTCAACCGCTTCGGCAGTGACTTGATGGCACTCTGCAAACCGGCCGCCAAACCCGTGGGCACGAGCGCCCAACCATCGCAAGACGGGGAGAAAAAGAGCGGCGGACTCGGCGGCTTTCTCAAGGGCCTGGGGATCGGGGGCAACACCAACAAACCCTGATCCCCTCGCGGCCAGTGTGTCGACAGAGCAGGGTTAATTTGGTGCCCCGACGTGACCGCAGGGTCAACTGCCGATGGCACCCAGCCCCAGCCTGAACCTCCGGCACGTGCGCCTGGAGACGCCCTTCACCGACCAGAAGCCCGGCACATCTGGCCTGCGCAAAAGCAGCCGCCAATTTGAGACGCCCCACTACCTGGAGAGCTTCATCGAAGCCATCTTCGCTGTGCTGCCCGGCGTGGCCGGGGGCACCCTGGTGGTCGGAGGGGATGGCCGCTATGGCAATCAACACGCGATCGACGTGATTGTGCGGATGGCCGCCGCCCATGGCATCGCCCGGGTCATCACCTGCACCAATGGCATTCTCTCGACACCGGCCGCCTCGCACCTGATCCGCAGCCGCAACGCCATCGGCGGGATCATTCTTTCGGCCAGCCACAACCCTGGCGGACCAAACGGTGACTTTGGCGTCAAGGTCAATGGCGCCAATGGGGGACCCGCCTCAGAAGCGATCACCGATGCGATCTACGCCGCCAGCCTGGGCCTGGAGAGCTACCGCATTCTTGACACTGAACCCGAAACGGCGGTTGAACTCAGTCAACCCGCCGAGCAGCAGATCGGCGAGCTGAGCCTGGAGGTCATCGATGGCACCACCGATTACATCGCCTTGATGCAGCAACTGTTTGATTTTGAGGCGATTCGGGCCCTGCTGCGCAGCGATTTTGCCGTCGCCTTTGACGCCATGCATGCCGTGACCGGGCCCTACGCGACGGCCATCTTCGAAGGTCTGCTCGAGGCACCGGCTGGCACCGTGCGCAACGGCATCCCCCTGGAGGATTTTGGCGGTGGCCACCCCGACCCCAACCTCACCTATGCCCACGAGCTCGCCGAGCTCCTCCTCGGGAGCGACACCTACAGCTTCGGAGCCGCCTGCGACGGTGATGGCGATCGCAACATGATTCTGGGTCGACGCTGTTTTGTGAACCCCAGTGACAGCCTCGCGGTGCTCACCGCGAACGCCACTTTGGCGCCCGGCTATGCCCAGGGGCTGAGTGGTGTAGCCCGCTCAATGCCGACCAGTGCAGCCGCCGATGTGGTGGCCCAGCAGCTCGGCATCCCCTGCTTTGAAACCCCAACCGGGTGGAAATTCTTTGGCAACCTGCTCGACGCCGGCCAGATCACCCTCTGCGGTGAAGAGAGCTTCGGCACCGGCAGCGACCACATCCGCGAGAAAGATGGGCTTTGGGCCGTGCTGTTCTGGCTGCAAATTCTGGCTCGCAGGGGTGGCAGTGTGGCTGACGTGATGGCCGATCACTGGGGTCGCTATGGGCGCCACTACTACTCTCGCCACGACTACGAAGCCATCTCCAGTGACGTGGCCGCCGAGCTCTACGGACGTATCAAAGCCATGCTCCCGGAGCTGGCCGGCCAGGGCTTTGCGGGTCGCAGCATCGCCACCGCCGATGACTTCAGCTACACCGACCCGATCGATGGTTCAGTCAGCGGCGGTCAAGGCCTGCGCCTCCTCCTCGATGACGGCAGCCGCGTGGTGTTGCGCCTGTCAGGGACAGGCACCCAGGGAGCCACGCTTCGGGTCTACCTGGAGAGCTATGTAGCCCCCAGCGGGCCCCTCGACCTGGATCCCCAACTTGCCTTGGCCGATTTGATCAGCGCGATCGACGAACTGGCCCAGATCAAGGCCCGCACCGGCATGGATCGCCCCACCGTCATTACCTGACTCAGGGCGGATTCTCAATCAGAGACTGGCCTCGGGAAGCTCCTCTCCCGAGGCCTCGCCTTCGCCAAACCAACGCGCCTCCAGATGCTTAATCGCCACATAGAAGGGCGGAACAACCCCAAGAGACAGCACCGTAGCCACCAACAAACCACCAAAAATCACGGTACCCAGCGATTGCTGGCTGTTGGCACCGGCGGTGCTGGCCACCACCAGGGGCAGGAAGCCAGCCAGAGCTGCAATCGCCGTCATCAAGATGGGCCGCAGCCGTGACTCAGCCGAGGCGACCGCCGCCTCGGCTGCAGTCATGCCAGCCTTCATGTTTTGCTCGGCTACTTCCACGATCAGGATGGCATTTTTCGCTGCCAAACCGATCAAGGTCACCAGACCGACCTGCGCGTAAATATTGAGATCAATCGAGCGCATGGCAAGGAAGACCAGCGCTCCCAACATGGCAAGAGGAACCGTCATCAAGATCACGACCGGTGTCACATAGCTCTCATACTGAGCTGAGAGCACCAGATACACCATCAATATGCCGAGGCCAAATACCAACACACTGGCATTTCCCGCCGAAAGCTGCAGCGAAGCCAAGCCCGTAAAGGCATAGCCAATGTTATTGAACTGTTGCTGCTTAAAAATAGCCTGAATGGCAGCGAGAGCCTGACCAGAACTCTTCCCAATCGCCTCGGCGCCCTGCACGAGAATCGTGCGGTACAGGTTGTAGTGACTAATCACGGGAGGAGCGCTGCTCAATTCAGCCGAGGCAAACTCAGAGACTTGCACAAGGTTGTTGTCGCGGTTGCGCACGTAGTAACTGAGCACATCCTCGAGATTGCGACGTCCAGACGCATCCGATTGAACATAGA
Source organism: Cyanobium sp. NIES-981 (assembly GCA_945877595.1). Taxonomy (GTDB): domain Bacteria; phylum Cyanobacteriota; class Cyanobacteriia; order PCC-6307; family Cyanobiaceae; genus RGUW01. The sequence goes on from CAMDVN010000009.1 coordinate 27,684, forward strand.
TATTGCGGACCTGACCATTCTCATAGGTGAGACCCGAATAATTGCCGCCGGCCAGAACAGCAATGGTCTGCATCGCCTTCTGGTAATCGATATTGAGAGTGCCCATAATCGATCGATCGATCTTCAATCCGAAGGCAGGCGCACTTGGGATGAACTGGGTGTAGAGGCTTCCGAATTCACCACTGACCTCACCAGCTGCCACCAGGGTCTGGGCCTGAGCATCCAATTGGTTGAAGCTGTAGGCACCATTACTCAGATCATTGAACTGGAAATAAAAGCCCCCCTGAGCTGAAAAACCAGGAATTGCCGGTGGCTGAGCAGCCACGGCCAAACCAGAGCTCAGCTTCGACAACTTGGCGTTGAGTCGAGCCACAATCGCCGGCGCCTTTTGATCACTGCCGCTACGTTCCTCAAGCGGCTTGAGACCAAAGAAAAAGGCACCTTGATCAGGGCTCGAGCCGTTGAAGCCATACCCACTCACCACCGAGGCGGCAATGATGTCGTCCTCAGTTTTGAGGATCTTGGCGATCTCAAGCCCTGTTTTCTGGGTCTGACTGAGCGAAGCCCCGTTCTGAAGCTGGAAAATACCCATGCCATACCCCTGATCCTCCTCAGGGATGAAGGCACTGGGCAAGGCAGAAAAAGCAATCGCGGTGAGCACGATCCCACCTGCTAGACCCGCCAAAATTTGCCGACGCCTGGCGATCAGATTGGTCACGAGGGAGGCATAGCCCTTCTGGAGCCGAGCAAAGACCACGTTGAAGCGCTCAAAGATCCAGGCCAGGCGACTCCCCGCCAAACCAAAGGCAATGACTCCAAAGGGATAGGCACCGGGGCCAAACGACGCCGCAGAGAATCGTCCGAAGGCCAGACCAACCACCATCCCCGCCAAGGCCCAACCCCAGCCGCGGGGCAAGGGCGGCTTCTCACGTTTGAGAATTAATGCCGACATCATCGGCGAAAAAGTGAGGGCATTGAAGGCTGAAATCGCAATCGAGAAAGCGATGGTGAGGGCAAATTGTCGATAGATGATGCCAATCCCACCGGGATAGAAAGCAACGGGTATGAACACCGCCATCAAGACAAGAGCTGTGGCGATCAGCGCGCCAATCAGCTCGCCCATGCACTCCATCGCCGCCTGGCGTGGGCGCATGCCCTTCTCCAAATTCTTGGAGACTGCTTCAATCACGACAATCGCATCGTCAACCACAAGACCAGTGGCCAGAACAAGACCCAGCAGGGTGAGCTGGTTGATCGAAAATCCAAAGGCCTTAATGAAGGCAAATGTGCCGACAAGGGAAATGGGGATGGCCAAACTTGGAATAATCGTGGCGCGCCAATCCTGAAGGAACAGAAAGAGAATCATCAAGACCAGAACGATGGCCAAACCGAGCGCATCGACAACTCCTTCGACAGCCGATTCAATGAACTGACCAATGTTATAAATCTCAGTAACAGAGACACCCGGTGGCACATTCAGGGTGAATTCATTCATTACGGTGACCACCGCGTCCGAGACATCGAGGGCGTTACTCTCGGGGGTCTGAAACACCGCCACGGTGACGGCCGGGTGGCCTTCCACGCTCACAGCCTGTTGGGCAAAGGTGTTGAATCCATAGCTGGCTCCGCCAACATCCTGTAGCCGCAACAAATTTCCCTGAGGCGATTTGCCAACAATCAACTTGTTGAGATCATCAACAGAAATCAAATTGCCATTGTTTTCAACCAGAATCGGATAGGCAAACTCCTGATCCCCACCTGCAGGAGGACCACCCACCAAACCGCCGATCGCAACACTGTTTTGACTGCTCACCGCTGAGACCACCTGGTCGGCGGTGAGTTGGTTGGAGGCGAGCTTGTCGGGATCAACAAACAGCCAGAAAGCGGGATTGCTGCCACCAAGAAGGTTCACCTGAGCCACCCCAGGCACCCGACCCAATTGGTAATAAAGATCTTCGTAGATCAGGCCATTGAGGTAGGCCGCATCAAACTGCCCCTGGGTCGAGGTGACCTGGTAAGCCAAGAGGATTGACGGCGTGCTCTGCATCACCGAAACACCCGTGGCCTGCACCTGCTGGGGCAGCTGGGGCATTGCCAGGGAGACGCGATTCTGCACATTCACCTGATCAATATTAATATCCGTACCTTCATCGAAATAGACCTGGACCGTGCTCTGCCCATTACTGGTGCTAAACGATGAGATGTAGGCAGCCCCTGGCACCCCATTGATCTGCTGTTCAAGGGGATTGGTGACGGCTTGCTCGGTGACCAAAGAGTTTGCGCCGCCATAATTGGCTGTCACCTGAATCAGTGGCGGTGCAATATTGGGAAGATTCTCGATCGAGAGGGTAGGGATGGCAATCAGACCAACCAAGACGATCAAAATGCTGCAGACGGTCGTCAGAACCGGCCGCTTGATGAAATTATCGGAGAACGACATGGTTGGTCCTTAGTTTGCCTGTGCTGTGGCGATCTTGACCGGCATCCCCGATCGGAGCAGCGCCGTGTTGCTCACAACGATGCGGTCGCCCCGGGACAGGCCTGAAATCAGGGGGTAGCGGTTGTTTTGCAACGTTCCAAGCTTCACAGCTGTCTGAACCACAATTGGCGTTGTGGGTGGAAGCTTTTCAAGCGCGGCTTTCTGGGGTGCCGGAATCGTGTCTGAGGCCCTAATCCGCGGCAGAATCACAGAAAGGGGCAGCACGCGGTAGATGAAGGGTTGCTGGGCCTGCATCATCACGGCCTGCACCGGAACCGAGAGTTGGCGGGTGATCGATGTGATGATGCGGTTACGCACAAATTGGCCTGTTTTCAGCCTGCCCGTGAGATTGGGAAATTCAGCCTTCACCAACACTGTGTTGGGGGAGGAGTTGTCGCCGCTGAGGCCGAAGTAAGGAGAAATAAAGACGACCCTGCCCGTGCCGGTCACCGGCGGGTTTCCCTGGGTCTTGAGCTCGACCTGCTGACCCAAGCGGACCAAGGATGCCTGCGTCGCCGGCACGTCCATCAACGTCCAGATGGTGCTGTTGTCGACAATGCCGGTAATCGCCTGCCCCTGCTTGACATAATCACCCAGCTTCACCGTATCAAGGTCACCGATTTCGCCGTTAATCGGTGCCGTCACGTACTTGTAGCCGAGCGTCGCCGCAGCAGCGCTCTGCTGATCACGACTCTGAATCGCTTGGGTGACATAGAAGTCACGTTCTTTGCTGGATACAGCGCCCTGTTGATTCAAAAAGATGTAGCGCTCAGCATTCACCAGGTCTTTACGAGCCTCGGCCTTGCTGGCATCGAGCGATGCCGATTCCTGTACATTATCGAGCACCAAGATGGACTGCCCCGCCCTCACCCGCTGACCCTGGGTCGCGAGAATCTTGACCACACGGCCATTGGTCTCGGGGCGCAGGGCCACATTGGTGGTCGATTCCAAGCGGCTCACCACCTCAATCCCCGGGCTGAACTCGGCCTCTCCGATCGTTTCGACCTGAACGCTCAACGGGGTCTTGGTGGTTGCCTTGGGGGCACAGGCCATCAAGCCAAGCGACAGCACCGCACCGAGGGAGGCAGTCGTTCGACGCACAAATCTGCAGCATTTGGGGGGAGCCTACTGGATACCTCCGTACCCACTCAACAACTGCTTCAAACTGGTTGAATTGGCATGCCATGGCGCAGATTCAGTAACCCTGAACTGATCACCCGCTGGCCCTTCTGCAGACCACGTAGCACCGGATAGCGACTTTGCTGCAATGGGCCCAGGCTCACAGGCACCTGCAGGGCAACAGCTGCCGTGGGTGGCAGACCCTTCAACGCACTCAGATCAGCCCGCCCAGGCCGTTGCTCCAACTCCCGCCGCGTGCCCACCACAAAAACAAAGCTTTGGCCGGCAAGTCGCGTGATGGCCGCAAAGGGCACAGACAACTGCTCCTGGCTCTGCAGCACAACCCGGGCGCGAAGCCTTAGGCCATTGCGCAGGACGCCACGGGGATTGGTGATGGGCGCGCGGGCCATCAACAGCTGGCTACCACTGATCACCGATGGTTCCAAGGCACTGATCTGACTGTTCAGAACAGCACCGCCCTGGCCCGGCACACTCAGCTGCACCGGCAAACCGAGCCGCAGCTGACCCAACAGGGTTGCTGGCAGCTCAATCTCGGCATGCAGGCGGGTGTTGCTGACCAATTGGGTCAACGGCACGCCGACCTGCAGCACATCACCGGGTCTGAGGTTGATTTCGCCAATCACCCCGGCCACCGGGGCCTTGATGTGGCGGAAGCCAAGGTCGGCCTGCCGAGCGATCAGCGCCTGTCGCGAAGCGATGAAGGCCTGGCGGTACTGATCACGCTGAATTGCACTGGCGGCACCCTGGGCCACCAGCTGGGCATAGCGCTCATCGTTGCGTTGATCGCTCAGCATCTGGGCCCGCAGGCTGGCCACCTCGGCGCGCAGCTGGGCCTGATCCAGCACCACCAGCAACTGGCCTTGACGCACCTGCTGGCCCTGACGCACGAGCAGGCGCTCCACCCGCGCATTGACCTGGCTGGCCACCTTCACCACTTGGTCTGAATCCAACGTGGCCACCGCTTCAACGCTCTGCTGAAACGGAGCCAGGGTCACCGCCTCAACGTCAACCGGCAGGGGGCGGCTCGAAGCCTCCTCGCCCGAGCGCCCGCAGCCGACGAGCACACTGGCCACCACGCCAACGAAGCCAGCGCCAAGCACGACACGTCCAAATTTCACTGATTCCAGCTGGTGCGTTGACGGGTTCTGCTGCACCACCCTGCGGGCCATCGACATGGGGGCATGGCCTGGAGCCAGGCCTCAGGCAGAGCCTGGAGCGTACGCCGACTCCAGCGCTGCTGCCAGCCGCCGATGATGGGATGTGGTGCTTGGAAACCGTGGCCGATTTGTTTAGCCACCACGGTGATCGCCTGCGGGAGGGTCTGGCCCCGCTAGCCGAACGGCTGCGACCTCGCAGCCTCGATGATTTTGTGGGCCAGGAGGCGATCCTTGGCCACGGTCGCCTGCTGCGACGGGCCATCACCGCCGACCGGGTCGGGAACCTGATCCTGCACGGCCCCCCCGGGGTGGGCAAGACCACCTTGGCGCGCATCATCGCCGGTACCACCCGGGCCCACTTCAGCAGCCTCAATGCCGTGCTGGCTGGGGTCAAGGACCTGCGCGTCGAGGTGGACGCGGCCCGCGCGCGGCTCGAGCGCCATGGACTGCGCAGCACCCTGTTCATCGATGAGGTGCACCGCTTCAACAGTGCCCAACAAGACGCGCTCTTGCCCTGGGTGGAAAACGGAACGGTGAACCTGATCGGAGCCACCACCGAAAACCCCTTTTTTGAGGTCAACAAGGCCCTGGTGAGCCGCTCACGGCTGTTTCGCCTGCAGCCCCTGGAACCTCGCCACCTGGGCCAGCTGCTGGAGCGGGCACTGAGGGATTCCGAACAGGGCTACGGGGATCGATCCGTGTATCTGAGCCCAGAAGCCAAAGCCCATTTGCTCGATGTGGCCGGCGGCGACGCCCGCAGCCTGCTCAATGCCCTTGAGCTGGCTGTCGAAACCACCCCGCCCAATGCCGAAGGGATGATCGCCATTGACCTGGCCATCGCCGAAGAGTCGATCCAACAGCGGGCCGTGCTCTACGACAAGCAGGGTGATGCCCACTTCGACACGATCAGCGCGTTTATCAAGTCACTGCGGGGCAGTGATGCCGATGCGGCCCTCTTCTGGCTGGCCCGCATGGTTGAGGCGGGTGAGAACCCCCGGTTCATCTTCAGGCGCATGCTGATCGCCGCCGGTGAGGACATCGGCTTGGCCGATCCCCAGGCGATCGTGGTAGTGGAAGCCTGCGCGGCGGCCTTTGAACGGGTGGGCCTACCCGAAGGGCTCTACCCCCTGGCCCAGGCGGCCCTTTATCTGGCCGGAGCCGAGAAAAGCAACAGCGTGCTGGGCTTTTTTGATGCGCTCAAGACCGTGCGCAGCGCCAACCAGCAGCAGGTGCCCTCCCACCTGCGCGATGCCAACCGTGACGGACCGGCCTTTGGCGATGGGGTGGGCTACCGCTACCCCCATGCCTATGCCGAACACTGGGTGGCCCAGCAATACCTGCCGGCCAGCCTGCAGGGACAGCTCTTCTGGCAGCCGGGAGCGCTGGGCTGGGAAGGCCAGCTACGCAAGCGATTGCAGAAGCGCCGCGCTGCCCAGCTGGCCGCCGCGGCCGAAACCGCCGCTGATCAAGGGGATGTTTTCAGCAGTAGCCCCGACGATCCCGCCCTCGAGCGCTGGCTGCAACGCCAAGCGGTCGCCGAGGGCGAACGCCTCGACCAGCTCCGCCAGCGCTTCTGGCAACACGCCCGATGGCGGCGCCATGGCCGGGTGCTGATTCTGGGGGCCCGTTCGCTGCTGTGGGCCCTCGATCCGCTCGAGCACACCCCCGAAGGCCAGGTGGTGATCACGGTGAGTGAGGCCTCTGATCAGGCGCGCCTGCAGGCCCAGCTCCAGCTGCTCGATGCCCTGCGCCAACCTGAACTACAGCACGACGCGGAGCCGCTGATCGGGCCGTTTGACTGGATTGCCGGCCGCCAAATCCTCGCCAATCTGAGCCCCCTGGCCCAGCACCAGTGGCTTGAGCGGATCACGGCCCTGGCCGCGCCGGGGACCGAGCTGCGACTGCTCCACAGCCAGGCGCTGCTGGGTCCGGCGGGCGGCCTACTGGAGCACTGGCGCTTAGGCGGCCACAAGCGACCCGAGCAGGAGGCCGCGCTGCGCCTGCTGGCCGTAGCCGAAACCCCTTGGCTAGCCCAGGGGGTGCCCAATCTGGGCGCTCTGCTGCAGGGCTCAGGGTGGGTTGGCAGCGTGGAGAGCTGGGATGAAAGCCTCAGCACCACCCTCGACGGGCCCTTGCTGGATCGCTGGTTTAGCCCGACGCGCCCCTACCGCAACCTGCTGGATCTCCACCTGGGCACACCAGCTGAGCAGGCCGAGTTGGAACAAGGCTTCCGCCGGGAACTGGGAGCTCGCCTGCCCCAACAGCTGCGGCATCAGCTGCTCGTGGCGCGCCTGGAGCGCTAAGGCGGGCTGCCGCCCATGGCACCGGCCTGGAGGCAGGCGATCAGAAAGGCGAAGTGGGCCAGGGTTGACCGGCCACAGGCTTCAGGGCAAACACACACGGCTCGATCGGTCGCCCCAGCCTGGGCCTGCGTGTGCGGAGCGCTCGGGCTGGTCGAGGCCAGCTCAAAGCGCACCGGCAGCCGGGCCAAGACCCCCACCACCGAAATCGCACCGTCGTGGGCGTCGGCCACGATCGCCGCCTTGAGGGCCTGAAGCCGCACCCCATCCGGCAAGGCCGTCGACCAGAGCGGCAGCTGGCGGCGCAGCAAGGCCTCGCCAGCGGGGGTATCGAGAAACCGGGACAGCGCCACCGCCTCAACCCCGTAGGCCTTGGCCAGCGAGGCTCGTAGCTCCTGCAAGCCCCAGGCGGAGGAGACCAAATCCTGCTGTAATCGGCGGCTCGGCAGGGCGCCGTGGCTCACAAACGCCTGCACCGCCGGGCGATCGTCGAGGCCGGCCCAAGCCGGCCTCGGCATCCCCAATCCCGTCCACAGCAACAGCGTTGCCACTGCGGCGCCACCCCTGGTGCCCCAGCGGCGCATCCAGGCCTTGCCTTGCCCCAGCGGCATTGACACCAACGTCTTGGCCATCAGAGCCGCCAAGTTAAGGGGCCGCCAGGCAGCGCTTCGATCCCCTCGCCCACGGCAGCCCAGAGGAATCCGGCCAGGGCGCCCAGGCGCGGGCGCAACTCGGTGCCCTCGACCCCATGGCAGAGCAAGGCACGTTGATGGTCATAGCGCCAGGCGCTCAACTCCAAGGCGATCGAGCGATGCCGCCATTTGATCGCCGCCTCCTTGCAGACCCAGCTGCGCAGCACGGCCTCACGCAGCGGCTCGCCCATCTGGGCGGCGAGCTGCTGCTGCTCACGGGCCGGGAAAAAACGCCCCGCCAAGGCAGCGGCATCAAAATGCCGCGACGCAAGCTCTAAATCGACTCCTATCGGGACGGGCGACCAGCCGATCAGCAGGGCGCCGCCACCATGGCTCAAGCTGAGGCAGCCCAATGCCTCGGGCAGGGCAGGCGGCTGCCCCGGTGGACTCTGCAGCGGCACCGCTTGGGGCTCCAGCCCCAAATGCGCAGCCAGCACCTGCCGCATCGCCAGGCGGCTGCGCCAGTAGCGGCGACGACGCGGCGGAGGGAGGGCCTCGCCCCATTGCCATTCAGCGGCCGAAAGCCGTTGAACGCTGGGATCCCACGGGGGGTCATCCCCCTCGCCCGGGGGCACAAACCACAGCTGCGGCGGCGTCAAAGGGGCCCCTAGGCTCTCGCCATTGTTGCCCCCCGCACCATGGCCCTGCAGATCGGCGATCTCGCCCCCGATTTCACCCTGCCGGACCAACGCGGTGACGCCGTCACCCTCTCGAGCCTGCGGGGCCAAAGGGTGGTTCTTTACTTCTATCCCAAAGACGACACCCCTGGATGCACCAAAGAGGCCTGCAATTTTCGCGACCAGTGGTCGGCCTTTGAACAGCACGGCATCGCGGTGCTCGGCATCAGCAAGGACGGTGCCAGCAGCCATGCCAAGTTCATCGCCAAATACGACCTGCCTTTCACCCTGCTCACCGATGCCATCCCCTGCCCGGTGGCCGAGTCCTATGGCAGCTACGGCCTCAAAAAATTCATGGGCCGCGAAAGCATGGGCATGATGCGCCACACCTTCGTGGTGGATGCCGAGGGCAAAATCGAAAAGGCCTACATCAAGGTCACGGCCGCCACCATGGCCGATGACATCCTCAAGGATTTGGCCCTGGTCTGAGCGCGGCCAAAGCCGCCAACCCGTCGAGACAGAGGCTCGGTTGATGCTGCCAGGGGCCTCCACCTCCAGGCGCACGCACCAGCAACGGCAGAAGCAGCTCAGCATCGCCACCGGTGAGCCACAGCTCACAGCCGGGCTCCACGGCCCTCACCTGGCAGGCCGCTCGATCCAGGGCCGCGGCCAGCCCCTCAAGCACCCCGATCGCCATGGCCTCGCGGGTGCCCTGGGGCCACCTCCCATCGCTGGCCTGCAGTCCAGACCAGTGATCGGGTGCCAGCATCGGCAGCTGCTCGGTGCCGGCGCCCATCGCCCGAAGCTGCAGGGCGGCGCCGGCGATCAGCCTCCCTCCTGCGAATCGACCCTGGCCATCGACCCGGGTGAGGCTGAGCACGGTGCCCCCATCGGCCACCAGCACCGGGGTGCCGCCCTCACGCCAAGCCTGCCAACCCGCCAGGGCCCGATCAATGCCCAGCCAGGGGGGGGTCAGGGCCAGCGGCACCTGGGCCACGACCACCCGCCGGGCAGGATCAAGCCCCGCCGAGGCTGGCACAGGGCCCACGGCGGCCCAGGCCTCGGGCTGCTGAAGGAGCAGGCCTGAGGGCGGCGATTCGCTCCAGCACTGGCGAATTGCTTGGGCTGCCCCTGGGCCGCTGTCGTCTGCTTCGTTGGGGCCCTCGGCCCAATGCCAGCGGCTGTTGCCGATCAACAGCCAGCGGGGAGCCCCGCCGGCCACCTCAGATGCCCTCGCCCATCAGGCCTGGCAAATGGATGCCGCACTCTTGCTTGAGACCGCCAAAACGGGTGGCGCGCCCACTGGTGCTGCCATCGTCGGGGGCGCTGGAATGCCAATCTCCCACCGTGGAATAGCCCTTCTCAAACAGGGGATGCTGGGGCAGGTCATGCTCCTGCATGTAATAGAAAACATCGCGCCGGGTCCACAACAGCAGGGGCCGCAACGACCAACGACCGCGCACAGGATCAAGGGTCTGCATGGCCCGGCGATGATCCGTCTGGCTGCCCCGCACACCACTGGCCCAGCAGCGCACGGCGCGATCGTTGAGGGCGCGGTCGAGGGGCTCCACCTTGCGCAGGCGGTGGTAGAGCTCCAGGTCTTCCACCGCGCCGGTTTCCCAGAGGCGACCATGGCGGGCCTCCAGATGGGCCGGGCTGATGGCACCCTGGGCCACATGGAGATGGAGTGACAGCAAACTGCAGAGCTGATCGGCGTACTGGTAGGTCTCGGGTGGCAGGTAGCCCGTGTCGACCCAGATCACCGGCACGGCTTGGCCGCTGCGGCCAGCCAGCTCGCTGACCATGTGCAGCAGCACTGCCGACTGGATTCCAAAACTGGTGGTCAGGGCAAAACCCTCACCGAAGCTGGCCTGGGCCCAGGCCAAGCGCTCTTGCGGTGACAGGGGCGCCAGCAGGGATCGAGCCGTCTCCAGATCGACCGGCTGGCCATGCACATCGGCGGGCAGGGTCTGGGCAGGGGCACTCTGCATCCGTCCATCATCGCTCCTCGGGCGGGACCCTCGTTAGGGTTCAGGTTGAGCGCCTGCGGGGCAAAACCGTGCCAATCGACCCTGCAGCGCCAGAGGTCCATCCCGTGGTGATCGTGGGCGGAGGCTTTGGAGGCCTCTATACCGCCCTGGCGCTGGCCGAGCGCCGCCGACATCCCCCGATCCTGTTGATCGAACCCCGCGACCGTTTTGTGTTTCTACCGCTGCTTTATGAGCTGTTGAGCCATGAGCTGCGCAGCTGGGAAGTGGCCCCCCGCTATGACACGTTGCTGGCCGGCCGAGGGGTGGCCTGGCTGCAAGACCGGGTGGAGCGCATCGACGCCAGCAGCCGCCAGGTGGTCACCGCCGGCGGACGCCAACTGGCGTTCTCCCGGCTGGTGGTGGCCACGGGGTCGAGCACCCGCACCTTTGGCATCCCCGGGGTCGCCGAGCACGCCCTGGGCTTTCGATCGCTCGCGGATGTCGCCAGGCTGCAAGAGCTGCTGAATCAGCTGCGCCAGCGGCAGCGGCCCCTCCAGCGGCTGGCCGTGGTGGGGGCCGGGCCCAGCGGCGTCGAACTCGCCTGCAAGCTGGCCGACGAACTGGCGGGCAGCGCCGTGGTCGAACTGGTGGAGCAGGGCCCAGGGGTGCTGCCAGCAGCCCGATCCTTCAACCGCGAGCAGGCCCTGCTGTCGCTGCAACGCAAGGATGTGCGCCTACGCCTCAACACCTCGGTCAGTGCCGTGCTGCCTGACCGCTTGGAGCTGGGTGCGGCGGGCGACACCCTGATGGTGGATGGCGTCATCTGGACCGCGGGGATTCGCTGCAGCCCGCCACCGATCAGCGCGGCCGAGGGCGCCCTCCCACCCGACGGCACGGGTCGCCTGCCCTGCCGCAGCGACCTGAGCCTGCAGGGGCATCCCCATCTCTTTGCCCTGGGGGACGGGGCCGCCGTGGCAACCAGCGCTGATACTCCCCTACCCAGCAACGCTCAGGTGGCGATCCAACAGGCCGAATGCCTGGCCACCAACCTGCTCCACTCCCTGGCGGGAGAAGACCTGGAACCCTTTGCTTACCGCGATTTGGGGGAAATGATGAGTTTGGGCCGCGGTGAAGCGAGCCTCACCGGCAGTGGTATCACCCTGGCAGGCCAGGCCGCCTACCAGCTGCGCCGGCTGGCCTATCTCACCCGCCTGCCGGGGCGTAGCCACCAACTCAAGGTGGCAGCTGGTTGGGCCGCCGACTGGAGTCGATGAGACCCAGGGCCCTGCTCCTCGACGCCATGGGCACCCTGATCACCCTGCGTCAATCGGTGGGCAGCAGCTACGCAGCCCTGGCGGCGGAGCACGGCATCACCGCCGATGCCGGCGCTATCGACCGGGTGTTCCCTGGCATCTATCGCCAAGCCCCACCCCTCGCCTTTGCCGACCTTGCAGGGCCAGCACTCGAGGCCGCTGAACGGCGCTGGTGGGGAGAGCGCATCAGCGAGACCTTTGCGGCGATTCAGGCAGCCCCAGCCCCAGAGACCCTGCAGATGGCCCTGTTTGACCATTTTGCCGATGCGGCCCGCTGGCAGGCCTATCCGGAGGTGCCAGCCCAGCTGGAGAGATGGCGCACCGCCGGCCTGCGCCTGGCGGTTGTGAGCAATTTCGATCAGCGCCTGCACGGGCTGCTGGAAGGCCTCGGCTTGGCTCCGCTGCTCGATGTGGTGGTGGTCTCGAGCCAGGCCGGGGCGGCCAAACCCGATCCCAGACCCTTTAAACAGGCACTGGAGGCCCTCCAGCTCACGGCCAACCAGGCCTGGCACGTGGGCGACAGCCCCGAGGACATCAACGGCGCCCGCGCCGCCGGACTGCGGTGTGTGCTGATCCGGCGGTCCTGATGCCATCCCTGATGCTATGGCCCGTTGACGGGACGCCCGGGGCACACCCAAGACCCGTGCACCTGTGGCACCATCTCAACGAGGCCGAATCCGCCTTCTCCAACCTTTTCCACTTTCCATGGCGCTGCAACTGGGCGACACCGTGCCCGATTTCACCCAGGACTCCCAACTGGGGCCCATCAACCTGTACGACTATGCCGATGGCAGTTGGGTTGTGCTGTTTTCCCACCCCGCTGACTACACCCCGGTCTGCACAACGGAACTGGGCGAGGTCTCACGGCTGCGTCCCGAATGGGACAAGCGCAACGTCAAAACCATTGCCCTGAGCGTGGATACAGCCGAGAGCCACAAGGGCTGGATCAGCGACATCAACGAAACCCAGAGCACCACGGTCGACTATCCGATCCTGGCCGATGCCAACAAGACGGTGGCTGATCTCTACGGGATGATCCACCCCAATTCGCTCAACAACCTCACGGTGCGCTCGGTGTTCATCATCGACCCCAACAAAAAACTGCGCCTACAGATCACCTACCCCGCCAGCACGGGGCGCAATTTCAATGAAATTCTGCGCGTGATTGATTCCCTGCAGCTCACCGACCACCACCAGGTGGCCACCCCCGTCAACTGGATTGACGGTCAGGACTGCGTGGTGGTGCCCTCGATCCCCACCGAGGAAGCGCGCACCAAGTTCCCCAAGGGAGTCACCGAGATCAGGCCCTACCTCCGCATGACACCCCAGCCCAACAAGTGAGGCCTGGCTGAAACGACGGCCGGGGGGCCAGAATCCGTTGAACTCCCCGGTCCACCGAATGTCCATGACCCAGTGGTGGCAGTGGCAAGGCGGTGTGCCAGCGGTGGCCGACAGTTTTGCGGTGATCGGCGTTGGCCGCTTCGGCAGCGCGGTCTGCAAGGAGCTCCTGCGCTACGGCGCCGAAGTGCTGGCGATTGACGCCAGTCAGCGGGCCATCGATGAGCTGCGGCAGATGGATCCAGGCATCGAAGCGCGGGTCGTCGACTGCACCGACGAAGAAGCTCTTCGGGCCGCCGGGGTGCTGGACGTGGCCACGGTGGTGGTGGCGATCAGCGAACCGATTGAGGCCAGCATCACCGCCACGTTGATCGTCAAAGACGGCTCAGGCAGCCGGGTCAAGCAGGTGATTGCCCGGGCCACGAGTGACCTGCACGAAAAAATGCTGCGCCGGGTGGGCGCCGACAAGGTCGTCTTCCCCTCCAAGATGCAGGGCACCCGGCTGGGCATGGAGCTCGTGCGCCCCAACCTGCTTGAGCGCCTGCGGCTTGATGACCGCAACAGCATCGAGGAGATCAAGGTGCCCCAGCCGTTTGTGGGACGTTCCCTGCGCGACCTGAACCTGCGCAAGAACTACAACGTGAGCGTGCTGGCAGCCGGGCCGGAGAACCAACTCACGGTGAACCCGCCGGCCTCTCACATCCTCCATTCCGATGAACTGTTGGTGGTGATGGGCACCAGCGAATCCCTCGAAGCGCTGCCCAACCTCTGAGCGCCATGCGGGTGTTGGGGCTGATGAGTGGCACCAGCGCCGATGGCGTTGATGCGGTGCTCGTGGAGCTGAAGGGCTCGTCGGCGCGGCCCCACTGGCAAATTCTGGCGCGCGGCCATGTGGCCTATCCGGCAGGCTTGGCCCGCGCGCTGATCCAACTGGGGCAGGGCTTGGCCCAACCCGCTGCCACGATCCTGGAGCTGGGTGAGGCACTCACCCTGATTCAGGCCGAGGCTGCCCGGGCCTGCGACCCCGGAAGCCGGGCCCAGTTGGTGGGCTGCCACGGCCAAACCGTATGGCATCGCCCCCCCAGCGGCTCTGGCAAGCGGGGTGCCAGCTGGCAACTCCTGCAGGGACCGCTGCTGGCCGAGCTGCTCGGCACTCCAGTGGTCTACGACTTCAGGGCTGCCGATCTGGCCCTCGGCGGCCAGGGGGCGCCGCTGGTGCCCCCCACCGATCTGGCCCTGCTGGGCCCCTGTGAAGGCTGGCGGGCCGTGCTCAACCTGGGCGGCATCGCCAACCTCACCTTGATTCCCCCGGCCGGGGGGCCCGATCGTCGGCGGCCGCTGCTGGGCTGGGACTGCGGCCCCGCCAACACCCTGCTCGACTTAGCCGTGCACCACTTCAGCGAGGGCCGCCAGAGCTTCGACAACGGCGGCCAGTGGGCCCAACAGGGCACCCCCAGCGAAACCTTGGTGCAGCAATGGCTGCGTGAGCCCTACCTGCAACAGGCCCCACCCAAATCAACGGGCCGGGAGTTGTTTGGCCAGCACGATCTGCAACGCCGCCTCCACCAGATGGCGGAGCTCGGCCCCGCCGATGCCCTCGCCACCTTGACCGCCTTTGCTGCCGCGGCCGTGGTCCAGGAGCTCGAGCGGGGCCCACGGCCACTGGAACTCCTGGTGGCGGGCGGAGGTGCCCGCAATGCCAACTTGATGCAGCAGCTACGACGGCGTTGCTACGGCACCATGCTGCGGCCGCTCTCCGAGCTGGGGATCGGCGAACAAGACCGCGAAGCCCTCGCCTTCGCCCTGCTGGCGTGGTGGCATTGGCGCCGCTATCCCGGCAATCGGCCCTCGGTCACTGGAGCCCGCCGTGCGGCCGTGCTGGGAGTGTGCGCAAGGCCCTCGCGCGCCAGGGGTAAGGCCCAGGACGGTTAACGAGGCCCCGGGGAAGGAATTGGGCCCCTGGGCTGGGCTGGACTAAGCCGGGGGGTGGAGGCGCAGGCGCCGCGGGGCACCGCGCAGGCGTTGGGGCCGCCGCTGCTCCAGGTGCTCGAGCTCGGCGCGAAAGCGATCAGTGAGTGGGCCAGCATCCTGGGCCAGACGCCGCTCCAAGCGCTCTACGCCCTGCTGAATCAAGACTTTGGCCATGTTGCTGACCGTTCGGGATTCGGCGTCGGCCAGGTTGTTGAGCCGCAGACAGAGGTCCTCGGGCAGGACCACCTGAATACGCGGCGACTTGGGCTTGCCACTGGAGGAGTTCTGCCGGGTGGCCACTGCCGCTTGGATCCCAGGTGATACCAAAAAGTGTACAGAGTTGAGCAAGGATAGTATCCAAGACTATGCTTAAGCCACAGAGCCTTCCCTGTCCTTCCCCCCCTTCCTTCCCCCGTCTTTCCCCTTCCACAGCCTGCGCTACCCCCTCCAGAACGCCATGGCCTCCCTCCCCACGTCGTCTGCCGCTCAAGCAACTGCTTCGCCCCGCCCCAGCCAAGCGCGCCGCACACCGAAACGCCGCAAGGTCGAACACAGCGATGTGCTCGTTTCAGCGGTGATCAGCACGTACCACCTGACCCACCTTCACCACGTGCTGCAGCGGGCTGAATACGGGGCCCAGCAAGACGGCAACGCCGTGCTGGCCGCCAACTATGCCCAACTGCGCAAAGTGCTGTGCCTCGATGCCCGCAGCATGGAAGACGCCTCCGCCTGCGGCAGCGACGATCTAGACAACAGCAAAGCCGCAGCAGCCTGAACACACCTCGGCACGGGGGGGCTCAGGCCCCTTTCGAGCCACTCCAGGGCCACTCCAGGTCCTCTGCAAGACCCCTACAAACCGCGCAAAAGCAGCGGGGCAGGGATGCCAGCCAGGATTAACACCCATAAGGTTCGGAGACGGTTGGCCCGATCCCATGACCAGCAGCAGCAGTGACAGCAGCAATGCCGCCCAGCTCTACGCCCGCATTAGCGCCGATGGAGAGCTCACCCAGACCCTGTTCCGCCAGGCCCTGCAAGATCCGAGCGGTGCTCTCGGTCGCATCGTGGAGATCGGCACTCTCTACAACCTGCCGGTGAGCGCCGATGAGGTGCGCCGTCACCTCGCCTCCCTGGATGACCCCGCCAGCAAGCAATGGCTGCTGAAGGCCCGCGGTGGCCTCTGAACGGGATGACCGGACGGGGGTCGACTGAGCAGGCCGCTGCGGACCGCCCCCCCCGGCCCAGCTGAAAAAGAGCCAGTAGCTGACGATCGCCAGACCCGCTGCCACCACCAGGGCAGCCACCTGCTCAATGCGCTTGATCATTGGAGAGCAAGGAGGATCACAGTTGGGAGTCTGGCTGAGCGAGATGATGGGAGCGGACTGCGCGAAGGCGCTCCCGCTTGTCCAATTCACGCCCCCCATCCCACTCCCACCCAACGGCCTGTGCTCCGCCTCGAATCAATTGGCAAGATCTACCCCACCGGCGAGGTGCTGCGCGATGTGACCTGGGAGGTCAAAGCAGGCGACCGCATTGGCCTCGTGGGCGTCAACGGGGCGGGCAAATCAACCCAGATGAAGATCATTGCGGGCCTGGAAGAGCCCAGCGGAGGCCTGGTGGTCAAGCAGGGCGAGCCCCGGATCGCCTATCTGCAGCAGGAGTTTGATGTGGACCCCCGCCGCACCGTGCGCGAGGAGCTGTTCCAGGCCTTCGGCGAAGCGGCCGAGGTGCTGGTACGCCAGCACCAGGTCGAACACGCCATGGCCAGTGAGCAGGCCGCAACAGACCCGGAGCACCTGGATCAACTGATCCACGAACTGGGGCGTCTGCACAGCCGTTTTGAGGCCCTGCACGGCTACGAACTCGACGCCCGCATCGACAAGCTGCTCCCCACGATCGGCTTCAGTCCCGAGGGAGCCGAGCAGCTCGTGGCCGATTATTCGGGCGGCTGGCAGATGCGCATCGCCCTGGGCAAAATCCTGCTGCAGGAACCTGACCTCTTGCTGCTCGACGAACCGACCAACCACCTGGATGTCGAGACGATCCAGTGGTTGGAGGGCTACCTGATCGAGCAGAGCGCCGCAATCGTGGTGATCAGCCATGACCGCACCTTTCTCGATCGGGTCTGCACCCAGATTGTCGAAACCGAGCGGGGCATCTCACGCACGTATCTGGGCAACTACAGCCAGCACCTGGAACAGAAAGCTTTGGAACGGGAGGCCACCCAGGCCGCCTTCGAGCGACAGCAGAAGGAACTCAGCGCCCAACAGGCCTACATCGACCGCTTCAGGGCCAGTGCCACCCGCTCCACCCAGGCCAAGAGCCGCGAGAAATTGCTCGACAAGGTCGAACGCGTCGAGGCCCCGATCGACACCGTGGGTGGGCCCCGTTTCCGCTTCCCCGATGCACCTCGCTCGGGCCGGCTGGCCGCAGAAATCCATAACCTCAGCCACAGCTACGGGGAGCAGATCCTGTTTCTGGGTGCAGAGCTCGAGGTCGAGCGAGGAGACCGGATCGCCTTTGTGGGCCCAAACGGCGCCGGCAAATCGACCCTGCTGCGGCTCGTGATGGGCATGGAGAATCCCGACGAAGGGCGGGCGGGCCTTGGCGAGCACAATGTGATCGCCGGCTATTTTGAACAGAACCAGGCCGAAGCTCTCGATCTTGAGAAGACCGTGATCGACACGATCTTTGAGGCCGTCCCCGATTGGACCCAGACCCAGGTGCGCTCATTGCTGGGCAATTTCTGCTTTTCCAATGAGAGCGTGTTCAAAGAGGCGGGCAAGCTCAGTGGCGGTGAAAAAGCACGCCTAGCCCTCGCCCTGATGTTGCTGAGCCCGTGCAACCTGCTGGTGCTCGATGAGCCCACCAACCACCTCGATATTCCAGCGAAGCAAATGCTGGAGGATGCCCTGATCGACTACGAGGGGGCGGCACTTTTGGTGAGCCACGACCGCTATTTCATCGATCGGGTGGCCAACAAAATCGTGGAGCTCCGTGATGGCGAGCTGGTGCTCTATCGCGGCGACTACGCCTATTACGTCGACAAGAAAGCCGAAGAGGCCGAAGAGGCCAGGATCGCTCAAGAAGTCAGAGCCAAGCAAGCCAAACAGACCGCAAATCGCGACAAGCAGCGCGCCAAGGACCAAGCAAAGGAGCAAGCAAAGGGCCAGGTCAAAGGCCAAGCTCGCAAAACCAAATCGAGCGCATCGACTACCTAAAGCCAGCCGAGCCCGGGGCCCGCGGGTCCCAGGCTCAGACATCAAACTTCACCCAACCTTAGGCAGTAAGACTCATCTTTATGGTGTCAAGGGAACTGTGTGCATAGGCTGACTTCAACGCCTACCCCTGGAGACCCAATGGCACAGCTCAGCGGTTCCCAACCCCAGCCCGGGCCCTTCTCCAGCCCGGCCGAAAGCTTTCAAAACCCGGTTGAAGGATTTCAAAGCCAGGACGAGCATGTTCAGACCTGGGATGCGATGGAGACCTACTTCGAATGCATCACCACCTGCTCCCTGGATGATGGCGCCTGCGTGACCCGCTGCGTCGAGCAGCTGCGGGAGACCCCCTGAGACGCAGCAGACCGGGGCAAACGCGCCAGGGAATCGACACGAATTCACAAAGGTGTCACAACCGCTACGGGGGCTTTTGAAACATTTTTTAGCGTTACATGGTCCGGAACGCCCCCGTCCGCGCCATGTCTGAGCCCCTCGCCCTGAGCCTCGGCCAACAGTTTGAGCTGGAGCGTATGAGTCGCTCCATCGACTCCACCAACGACCCCCAAGCCCTGCAGGGCCTAGCCAAACAACTGCTCCAGGCTTGGCAGAGCCAGAAGGCCGCCACCCAGTGGGTGATGCGCCAACAGCTGGGCAGCTCGAGCCTCACAACCAGCCCCAGCCTGGTGGTTCGGCCAGTTGATGTGCTTTGAGGCCACTGGGAATAGCTGCCGCTGTGGCCCAAATTCGGCCCCAATCGGCCCCAATGAACGGCCCGTGAATGAACGGCTCGTGAATGAACGGTCAATCATCGGCTGGGGGCTGCCCCCAGATCGACTGGCGTGACAGCAATCTGCAGCACTGTGCCACCCCGGTTAACCACGAGCGCGAGCTTGTTGCCAACACCGTTGCGCTCCACCGCCGCCACCAACTGTGCTGGCGACTGCAGCACCTGACCAGCGGCGGCCGTGATGACATCCCCCTGCCGCAATCCGGCCTGGGCGGCGGGGCCACCCGCCATCACCGACATCACTTTCACGCCTTGGCTCAAACCCGATGGGTCACCAGGTCGCACGGCGTTGAGACCGATTCCGATCATCGGATGGGTAGCGCGACCTTTGCTGAGCAATTGATTGGCGATGTCACGGGCCCGGTTGATCGGGATTGCAAAACCCAAGCCCGCCCCTGGGCCTGAACGCACCAGGGTGTTAATCCCCACCACCTCACCATCAGCGTTGAGCAGCGGCCCACCAGAATTTCCAGGGTTGATGGCAGCATCGGTCTGGATTAGATCAAGCCGCTTGTCGGTGATACCGAGCTTGCTCACATTGCGGTTGAGATTGCTGATGATTCCGAGGGTCACGGTGTTATCCAGTCCGTAGGGATTGCCCACGGCAATGGCCCAATCACCCACCTGGAGGGCATCGGAATTCCCCAGGGGGGCCACGGGCCAAGACCCAGGCCCATTGAGCCGAACCACCGCCAGATCGGTGAGCGGATCGAGGCCCACGACGGTGCCCTCAGCCCGACGCCCGTCTTGCAGACCCACGGTGACCTTCTGGGTCTTCTCCACCACGTGGGCATTGGTGAGGATCAGGCCATCGGCCTGAAAAATCACGCCGCTCCCCTGGCCTCGCTCGGTGCGCTGCGAGGGGGGGGTGATCTGGGGCATGCCAAAGAATTGACGAAAAAAGGGATCGTTCATGAAGGGGGCCGGCAGCCCACCGCCACCTGGAACCACGACCGTGCGCTCGGTGTCGATCGTGACCACCGCCGGCCCGGTGCGGCGCACAGCCGCTGCCACAAACGACTGGCGCCCCAACAGGGCTGCACCGCCTGGTGTGCCCGCAAGCCCCTGGGCCAGCACGGGCCGCGTCTGGCTTAGCAGTTCGAGCCCAGACCCGCCAACGGCTCCAATCGCGATGGCCGCAAAGCCCAGACCCGCCACCAGCCCTGGCGCAGGTCTCAAGAGAGGTCTTGGCACTCGAGGTCTTTGCACACGCATCAGCTCAGGCATCGCGTCAAGGCCGCTGACAGCTCTGGGAAAACCCTAGACAGCACTCCGGGACCACCACACCAACGGGAACCCGAACCGCCTAGTATTTGTAAAGATTTTTATCTCATCGTGGACACCCCTAGGCTCTTGCTCGCGTTTTTGGCCTTTGGCGCCGCATGCACCACCCTCTGGGCCTGGTTGCTCGCCACAGCCGAAACCCAGGAATCCCAAATCAGGCAATGATGTTGAGGGGTTCCAGACCTGGCACCCCTATCCCCTGCCGGCCATGCCCTACTTTCTCCACCAGCTCGTTCCCCTGCTCTACGGCGCCTGCTTCTTGGTGCTGCTCTGGCAAGCCTTCAAGGTGATGGCTCAGGGCTTTAAAGCCGTGCCAAGGCCAGGAGATCTCGACACGCCCTCCACCCGTCCACAGCCCAGGAGCCCGGCCGATCGCACCGGCCGCCTCACGATTCATCCCGAGCTGCTCGACGCCGACGGTCAGCTCACCCAAGAGGATCTGCTCACGGTTCGTTTTAGTGGCGACAACGAGCAACCGGCGTTCCCCGGAGAGACCACTGAATAGGCTCCCTGTTGAGCCCAAGCCAACCTGGAGAGATCAACGGTGGATCAGAGGACCAAAATCGTGGGCGCGGTGCTGCGCAATCTCAAGCTGCCACCAAGGTTTCGGCTGAAACTGATCAAGGAAGATCCCGTGAGACTGGAGCTCAGCCTGACCCCGGCTTACGGCAAAGATCCCATCTTGGTTGGGCTGGTCGAATCCCAAGACCTCGTGGCCAGGCGTGATCGAGAGGGACGGATTCCCAGGGACCTGCAAGGCACCTGGGATTGGACGGTTCGCCACGGCAAAGTGAGCACCGGTGGGTGGAACCCTTACCTCAAAGAAGCTCTGCAGACGATGTTTGAAACCGGACTACCAGCGATCGTCTACGAAGAAACCACGGGTGAGGCCTACCACCCAGTGGATGGCGTCAAGCACGTTCGCTGACCGGCGCTCTGTCAACCGACAGCCCCAGCGCTTCTCCCCTGCCGATTGATGGGCTGCTACAGCCCATCGTCGAGGCCCTGGCCGTGCCCGGCTCAACGCTGTTGTTGGAGGCCCCGCCGGGAGCTGGCAAAACCACCCGGGTTCCGTTGGCGTTACTGCAGCACGGTGTGGCGGACCGAATCTGGATGCTGGAGCCCCGCCGGCTCGCCGCCAAAGCCGCCGCCGAACGCCTCGCAGCCACCCTTGGCGAAAGCCTGGGTGGCCGGGTTGGTTACAGCGTGCGACTCGAATCGCGCACCTCAAAGCACACGGCCCTGGAGGTGATCACCAGCGGCCTGTTTCTGAGGCGCTTGCAGGCAGATCCCAGCCTGACCAGCGCGGGCTCCGCGGCGGGCTGCGTGATTGTGGATGAGTTTCACGAACGGGGAGCCGACACCGAGCTGGCTTTGGTGCTGCTGCGACAGGCCCGCGAACTGTTGAATCCTGAGCTCAGGATTCTGGTGATGTCGGCCACCCTGGAGCTTGAGGGGCTGGCGCAGCAATGGCCCGAAGCCCGCGTGTTGCGCAGCGAGGGCCGCAGCCATCCTGTGCAGATCGCCCACCAGGCGCCCCGCCAAGGCGAATCCCTACCGGCCCAGGTGGTGCGTGGTCTCGAGCAGCATTGGCTCGACTGGCATGGGCTCGAGCAGGCCAAGCAGCCGCAAACCGTGCTGATTTTTTTGCCCGGTCAACGGGAGATCTCTGCCACCGCCCAGGCCCTTGCGGCCACCGGCTGGGCCGGCGAGCTCGAGATCGTTTCGCTGCACGGCCATCTGTCGCTCGCCGAACAGGGGGGCGCCATCGCTCCTGCCCGCCGCAGCGGCGGCAAGCTGGTGCTGGCGACCAGTATTGCCGAAAGTTCGCTCACCATTGAAGGCGTCAGCCTGGTCATCGACAGCGGCCTGAGCCGCCGCAGCCGCTATGACCCGGCAAGCGGCATGGACGGCCTGGTCACCGTGCCCGCCAGCCAGGCCAGTGCCGAGCAACGACGGGGCCGAGCCGGCAGGCTCGGGCCAGGCCGTTGCCTGCGGCTCTGGTCACCGGCCGAGCAGCAACGACGACCTGGCTTCGACCCCCCCGAGCTCCTCGAAGTCGACCCCCTGCCGATGGCCCTGCAACTGGCCCAATGGGGCTCCCCCCTGGGGCAGGGGCTGCCGTGGCTGGTGCCGCCCCCCACAGCAGCCCTGGCGGAGGCCCGGGAGCTGCTGGGCCAGCTTGGGGCCCTTGATCCAGAGGGACGGCTCACACCCCACGGCCGACGCATGGCCCAGCTGGGCTTGCATCCACGCCTGGCCCACATGCTGCTGCGGGGAGCCGAGCGGGGTTGGCAGCACCTGGCCGCTGAGTTGGCGGTGTTGCTCAGTGAGCGCGATCCCCTCGACCGCCGCGAGGCGGGCTGCGATCTGGGCGCCCGCCTCGCGTGGCTGCGACAGGCGCCACGCGGGCAGTTGGAGCGGCTTCGCCAGGATCTACTGCGCCAATTGAACCGCCAACGGCACCGGCCAGAGGCTGATCCAGACACCACAGGGCCCCTAACAGGGCCCCCAGGCCCCCCCCCAGCCGGGCCTCCAGCCGGCCCCCCAGCAGAGGCGGCCGCCCTGCTGCTCAGCTGGGCCTACCCGGATCGGGTGGCGCTACGGCGGAGCTCCCCAACCGAGCCCGGCGCACCCGCCGGCCGTTTTTTGCTCCGCAACGGCCGCGGTGCCCTGCTGCATCCGCAGGATCCCTTTGCCAACCAAGCGGCCCTGGCCGTCGCCGGCATCGATGGACAGGGTCCGGATGGCCGCATTCTCCTAGCCCTGCCCCTACCCCAGGCGCTGCTGCACGAGCTGGCCCTGGCCGAGGGGGTTTGCCTGCCCCTGCTGAGCTGGGACCGCCAAGCTGAGCGGGTGCGCTGTGAGCAGCGCCTCTGCCTTGGGGCCTTGGTGCTGGAGCGCCGCCCGTGGAACGATCCCGATCCAGAGCAGGTGCTGGCGGTGTTGCTCGAGGCCATCGCGGCCAAGGGCCTCAGCTGCTTGCCCTGGAGTGAACCCAACCGCCAACTGCAGATGCGGCTCCAACTGGCCCACGACAGGCGGGGCAGCCCCTGGCCCCCGCGCCACGCTGCCCACTTGGAGACCCACCTGGCCCGCTGGCTCTCCCCCCACCTGCTAGGGCTGCGCAGCCTCGCAGAGCTGCGACAGATCGATCTGGGCGAAGCCCTCTGGGGTGAGTTGGGATGGGGCGAACGCCAGGAGCTTGAGCGGCTGCTACCCAGCCAGCTCACGCTCCCCTCGGGGCGGGCCGCCACCCTCGACTACAGCAGCGGCACGCCGGTGCTGGCGGTCAAACTCCAAGAGATGTTTGGCGCGCTTCAGAACCCCCGGGTGCTTGAGGGCCAACTGCCGGTGCGGTTGGAGCTGCTATCGCCGGCGGGTCGTCCCACCGCCATCACCGACGATCTCGCCTACTTCTGGGAGCAGACCTACCCCCAGGTGCGCCGTGAACTGCGGGGGCGCTACCCCAAGCACCCCTGGCCCGAAGACCCCAAAGCGGCGGTTGCCACAGGTCTCACCAAGCGGCGATTTCAACATCAAAACGGGCCGTAACCAAGCGGCCAAGGGACTTGAGCCACAACAGCGGCTAGTCGAGATCGCTGAGCAGGGCCCCAAAACCGAAATGACGCAGGCCTTCAACAATCCCCTCACAACCATGGGCCCTGGCCCGGTAGGTGCGCGGCAGCCGTGGCAAGGCCTCCAACAGGGCCGGCTCGGCATTTCCCACCATCACCCCGGCCAAGCCCGTTTCAAACATTGCCAGGTCATTGAGGGTGTCACCGGCCGTGACCACCTGGTGAGGCTGCAGCTCCAGCAAGCCCAGCAAGGCGGTGAGCGTGGAGCCCTTGTTGACCCCTGCAGGCAACAGGTCGAGGTATTGATTGTCGGAGAACAGACAATCCACACCATGGGCCTCAATCTGCTCCACCAAAGCAGTTTCGAACTGCTCGGGGTCGTAGTAGTAAGCCAGGCGTCGGTGACTACTCAGCGGCTGGGGGGAGAGACCGGCAGCACCCTGGAGCAGGGGCAGCAACCGCTCGGGCTTGCCCAGCCAGCGGGCATCGATGGGATCAACGGCCAGGGGCACGGGCGCGAGGCTGTGGCCGCAGGCCACGGTGCAGCCCACATCCCCAATCACCAGATGCGGTGCCACCAGGCCATGCACAGCGTCTTGCTCCAACAGCCTGGCGACCGAAGCCAGGTCACGTCCTGTGCAAAACACGTGCAAAACCTGCTCGCGGTGCTGCTGCAACCAGGCATAGACGCGGCGACGCCAGGCGAGCGAGCCCCCCAGCAGCGTTCCGTCGAGGTCCGTCACCAGCACCAGGGTGGGATCCCGGGGCAAGGGCAGCGCCAGTTGTTGCTCAAGGCGCTGCCTCGGGCTGAGCATCACTCCGAACCAACAGCTGTCGCGGACCTTAAATGGATGCCATCCCGAGCGACGGCAACGTGGCCCGCTTCTACGTCAAGACGCGACGCGACGGCGCGAGGCTGCTGAGCAGCGCCCTGGTGATCACCACCGTTGCGCTGATGCGCATTGACCACCCTGTGGGTCAGGCGGTCTTTGTGGTGGCCGGCCTGGTATGCCTCTATTGGTGGAGCTGTTACCGACGCCTGAAGGAGTGAGCATTCCCCGCTACAGCGTTGCTGAGCTCAACCAGGCCATCGGCAGCCTGCTGGAGCGAGGTTTTGCGCCTCGCTTTGTGGTGGAGGCCAGTGTGAGTCGTCCCCAGCTGAAAAAAGGGCATCTCTGGATGACCCTCAGCGATGGGAGTGCCTCGATCTCAGCGGTGGTTTGGGCCTCCCAGCTGGCCAAGCTGGACCACCTACCCGAGGACGGCGATGGGGTGGTCGTTGTGGCCAAGCTCAATTTCTGGGCAGCCCGCGCCAGCCTCACGCTGCAGGTTCTCGATCTACGGCCCACCCTCAGCACCGTGCTGCGGCAGTTTGAACAGGTGCGTCAGAGGCTCGAACCCGAGGGCTTGCTGAGCACGGAGCGCAAACGGCCCCTGCCGGTCGCACCCCAGCACATTGCACTGCTCACCAGTGTGCCCAGTTCGGCCCTGGCCGACATGTTGCGCACGGCGGCTGAACGCTGGCCCGCCGCCACGGTGCTGCTCGTCCCGATCCCAGTGCAGGGAGCCGTTGAGGCCCAGATCTCGGCAGCGTTAACGGCGCTTGGGGAGCGGGCCAATCGCTTGGGCCTCGACGCCCTCGTGCTGGCTCGAGGTGGCGGAAGCCGAGAAGACCTGGCGGTCTTCGACACCGAAGCCGTGGCACGGGCCGTGGCCGCCTGCCCCATTCCCGTGGTGAGCGGCCTGGGTCACGAAGATGACACGACCGTGGTCGATCTCGTGGCCGATTATCGGGCTGCTACGCCAACCGCTGCCTTGGTGGCCCTGCTGCCCGACCGGCGCAGTGCTCGCGACGCCCTGGGTCGCATCAAGGGCCATCTGGGCCAAGTGGTGCACTGGCAGCTCCAATCCAAACAGGAGCAGCTCAAGCGGTCGGTTGAGCTGCTCACACAGCTGCACCCGCTCAGCCTTGTGAAACAACGGCGCCAACAGCTCGGCCACGCCAGGCAGTTGCTCACGGCCCTCTCACCCCAACACTGGCTTAGCCGCGGCTTCGGCCTGGTGCGCAACGCCCAAGGGCACCTGATCAGTAGCGTGAACGAGCTCCAGCGCGGCCAACACGTGAGCATTGAACTGGGTGATGGGCTGGTCCTTGCCTCAGTGGAGACCATCAACCAAGCACCTCAGAGCGCTCCGCCCAAGCACGCCAAGCCAACCCGTTGATGGTCAAACCAAGCCCCTCCAATGGCGATGCCGCGACCGCATCGGCCAAATCCAACAAGGACAACGTTGCACCGAAGACCAAAGGCACAAGCCTGGCCAAAGATGCAAACATTGCCCAGGAATTGAGTTATGAAGAAGCCAGAACAGCACTTGAGCTGAGTCTTGCCCAGCTTCAGGCCAGTGACCTCCCTGTGGAGGAGATGGTGGATCTCTATCAACGTGCCAAAGCCTATGCCGAACGCTGTGAAGCCGTTCTCGATACGGTTGAACAGACCGTACGACTGTGGGACAGCTCCGTGCCTGATCAACCTGCCACACCCTATTCCCCATGATTGCTGATGGAAGCGCAAGGCGCGCAAGCTGGGTCCGCTGGCTCTATTTAGCCCTTGCAATTGCTGGCGCCATCTTTCCCTGGATGGCCAATCTGTCGTTCATGCAGGACTACGGATCGAGCTTTGACATTGGCCTCTTTGTCCAGCTTGCCAACGCCAACGCGGCGGCCCAGTCGCTCTCACGTGACCTAGCCATTGCGGCCACGGCTATCACAATCTGGATGGTTCAGGAATCGAGACGATTGCAGATGCGCGGCCTGCCCTGGGTGCTGCTGAGCTGCGTCACCATTGCCTTTGCCTTTGGAGCGCCACTGTTTCTCTATCTGCGCGAACGACGTCTTGATGAATGCAGTGCCGCAGAATTCCTCGAGACCAATGCCAGCAAGAGCATGTGATACCTGACGACTAACTCGTCGAATTTTCATTCATCAAGTTCGGTAGCTTGCACGTCAATCGTCACATCGCGAGCGTCAAAGTTGTCCATGGGCTGACCAAATCGATCTGATTTCCCAGGCTGGGACACCGGCGCAGCCTGGGTGGTCCCATCGACAACAGGCTCAAAGACGGTGCCGCAAGCTGGGCATTGCTCTGATTGCTCAGTGGCCAGGCTGCGAAATCCACAGGCTGGACAGGGGCGCAGACGCCGCTGCAACAGGGTCCAGGCCAGGAGGCCGGCACCACCGAGGAGCACCGGTAGCAGAAACAGGGTCAGGGTGATCCCACCCACCACATCCAGCAGCAGACGTCCCGCTGGGCTCGGGGCCAAGAGCAAGAGGCCGAGTAGCAAGACCCACAGCCAGGGGAATCCACGTTGGGGCATGGCAGATCATCAGTGACACCATCCTGGCCTCTCAAGCGAAATCGTTGACAGGCCTGAAGAGATCGGAAACCCGAGCAGTCATGTCGGCAACGACGCTTGGGTGCAAACCAGCCTTGGTGCACAAACCACACTGAGGCACTG
The DNA here is from genome assembly GCA_945877595.1 of Cyanobium sp. NIES-981. Lineage (GTDB taxonomy): Bacteria > Cyanobacteriota > Cyanobacteriia > PCC-6307 > Cyanobiaceae > RGUW01. Next base: position 55,041 of record CAMDVN010000009.1, read on the forward strand.
GGCGTAATAGAGGATGACTCCCACAAGCCAAACCCAGAGTGTCAACAACAAAACACCACCAACCAGGCCATAGGCCTGGAATCGAACCCCAAGCAACACCAGCGTGCGGCCCAACAGGAGGTTGAGCAACGTCAGTGCCAATGCCGAGAGTGCAGCACCCGGCAGCAGTGGTCGCCAAGGAATGCGCCGCGAGGGCAGCACCCAGAGCAACAGCAGCGAAGCCGAAAAAGTAATGGCAACGGAGACCAGCAGATCGACACCCAAGGTGACTGGACGCTGCCAAGCAAACGAGGATGGCAGCCATTGAAGCAGCGTTCGACGCAAATCAAGCGATCCAAGTAGCCGACTGTTGGTGATGAATTGATCCAGACCAATCAGGAATCCAAACAAACCCACCAAAGCGAGGGCCTTCAAACGCAGACGCACATACCGATTCACGATCGAACGAAAGGGCAGGTGATCAAATCCAGATGGTCGCTGCCACCAAAGCCGATCTGCACCCCGCTGCAGCGTGAGGTAAGCATTACTCGCTGTCAGCAACAACCCCGTTACGCCGAAAATGCCAGCCCCGACCCCTTGGCGCAAAAAGCGCTCCACGACGTCTTCAAGGCCTTGAAGCGATGGCTCAGGGAGCCATCGAGAAGCAAAGGCCACAACATTCACCACAATCCCTTCGTCACGCCCAAGGATTCGGGAGGCAATCGAGAGCGCAATGAGCAGTGCCGGCAAAACCGACTGCAAACTGTGATAGGCAAATGCCGCACTCAAGTCGACACAATCGTGCCGCAGCCAAAGACGTCCGGCTCGCCAAAATGGCAGGACCCAGCGCCTCGGCAAGTGGCGAATCATGCGGTTCATCGCGAAGATCCTATGCACATAGCCAACAAAAAAGCCACCCCTTGAGGGTGGCTTTTCGTACAGCCGGAGCTGCAGGATGGATAAATGTTTTACCTGGCATCGAGCTATTTTCTCAGGGGGCTACCCCCCAAATATCGTTGCCGCTGCTGCGTTTCACAACCGAGTTCGA
>CAMDVN010000010.1 GCA_945877595.1 Cyanobium sp. NIES-981
TCAGCCCCTCGAAGAGGCGATCCTCAAGAAGGTGAGCGACACCGGTCTGGATGCCGACTGTGCCCGGCAGGGGGAACCCTTTGAGACCTACGCGGCCACGCTGCAGGCCTATCTCCAAATGCTGGAGCACCGTCTGTTTTCCAGTGGCTTGCACACCCTGGGCCAGCCGCCCAACCCCACCGAGCTGGAGGGCTACCTCAAGGCCTATTTCGGCGAGCGCCTGGATGGCTCCCCCGAACGCCGCGACGAAGCCAGGCGCATCAGTGAGCTGCTGGCCCGCAGCACCGAAGAACTCACCAACCTGCTGCGGGGCCTCGGCGGTGAGTACATCCCCCCCGCCCCGGGCGGCGATCTGCTGCGGGATGGGCCCGGGGTGCTGCCCACCGGACGCAACATTCATGCCCTCGATCCCTACCGCATGCCCTCCCCCGGGGCCATGGCGCGGGGCCGCCAGATCGCGCTGCAGATTCTTGCCAAGCACCGCAGTGACAACAACGGCGTCAATCCCGAAACGGTGGCGGTGATGCTCTGGGGCCTTGATGCGATCAAGACCCGGGGCGAATCCCTGGGCATCCTGCTCGAACTGGTGGGCGCCGAACCGGTGCAGGAGGCCACCGGCCGCATCGTGCGCTATGCCCTGCGCCCACTGGCCGAGCTGGACCACCCCCGCATCGACGTGCTGATCAACCTCTCGGGCATCTTTCGCGACAGCTTCGTCAACATCATTGAACTGCTGGACGATCTGCTGCGCCGTGCCGCCGCCGCTGACGAGCCCGACGACGCCAATTTCATTCGTCGCCATGTGCGTGAGCTCGAGCGCCAGGGCATCGACAACCCCACGGCGCGGCTGTTCTCCAATCCGGCCGGTGACTTCGGCTCCCTGGTCAACGACCGGGTCGTCGATTCCAACTGGGCCAGTGGCGACGACCTGGGCCGCACCTGGGCCGAGCGCAACAGCTACAGCTACGGCCGCCTCGACAAGGGCCAATCCCGTCCAGAAGTCCTGCGCAGCCTGCTTGGCAGTACCGGCCGGGTGGTGCAGCAGATCGATTCGATCGAATACGGCCTCACCGACATTCAGGAGTACTACGCCAACACCGGCGCCCTCAAAAAGGCCGCCGAGATGGCAGCCGGACGCCCCGTGAAGGCGAGCTTTGTCGAGAGCTTCTCCCGTGACGCCACCCCCCGCGATCTCGAGGAGCTGCTGCGGATCGAATACCGCAGCAAGTTGCTCAATCCACGCTGGGCCGAAGCCATGGCGGCGATGGGTTCGGGCGGGGCCTACGAGATCTCCCAACGCATGACGGCACTGCTGGGCTGGGCTGGCACCAGTGATTTTCGAGATGACTGGGTGTACGACCAGGCCGCCGATACCTATGCCTTCGATGCCGCCATGGCCCAGAAGCTGCGCAAGGCCAACCCGGAAGCCTTCCGCAACCTGGTGGGCCGCATGCTCGAAGCCAACGCCCGGGGGCTCTGGAGCGCCAGCCCTGAGCGACTGCAGCAGCTGCGGGAGCTCGATGCGCTCACCGATGCCGAGCTCGAAGGTGTGGGCAGCCCCCACCAAGGTGTTGGACCCGCGGGTGGTGGATGAGCGGGCCACGTTGCTTTCCGCTGGCGGCGGTGGTCGGACAGCCTTTGGTGGTGGAAGCGCTGCTGTTGCTGGCGGTGGATCCAGGCCTGGGGGGGGTGGTGATCGCCGGCCGCCGCGGCAGCGGCAAATCGGTGCTGGCGCGTGGACTGCAGGAGCTGTTGCCGCCGATCCGAGTGATCCAGGGGTCATGCTGCCAGGCCGATCCGGCCTGCCCCAGCGACTGGGATGACGCCACCATCGCCCGCCGCGCCCTGCTAAGCCGCACCCCCCCCAGCCACTGGATCCCGAGTCCGTTTGTGCAGATGCCGCTGGGGGTGAGCGAAGACCGGCTTTTGGGCTCCGTCGATGTGACCCGCTCGATTGGCCGCGGGGAGGCGGTCTTCCAACCCGGCCTGCTGGCCGAGGCCCATCGCGGCGTGCTCTACATCGATGAGCTCAACCTGCTCGAACCCCACATCGCCAACCTGCTGCTGAGCACCGTGGCCGAGGGGGTTAACCGGGTCGAGCGCGAAGGAATCAGCTTCCAACATCCCTGCCGTCCCCTGCTGATCGCCACCTACAACCCCGTCGAAGGGGAGCTGCGATCCCACTTGATCGACCGCTTTGCGATCGCCCTCAGCACCGACATCGCCCTGGCCCTACCCCAGCGGGTCGAGGCGGTGGAACGGGTGCTGCAGAGCGCTGAAGCCCCGATGAGCTTCGCAGGCAGATATGCCGCGGCCCAGCAGGCCCTGCGCGAGCAAATCGCCGCCGGGCGCCGGCATCTGCGGCGGGTGCGGGTGCAGTCACAGCAGGTGCGTTACCTGGTGGAGGAGGCGAGCCGCGCAGGCTGTGAGGGCCAGCGGGCCGAACTCTTCGCCGTGCGGGTGGCACGGGCCCACGCGGCCATGCACGGCCGCCGGTCGGTGGAGGCCAGCGATCTACGCCGGGCCGTGGAATTGGTGATCCTGCCCCGGGCCCTGCTGCTGCCGGCCCAGCCACCACCGCCTAGCCCTGAAGCCCGCCCCGAGCCCCAGCCCCCCGAGCCCCAGCCCGAAGACCAGCCCGAAGACCAACGCGAAGACCAGGCCCAACAGCCACCCGAACCACCACCTGAGCCAACCCCAGGTGGGTTGCCGGAGTTTGTGTTGAGCCCCGAAGGGGTGCTGCTGGATCCGGCCCTGCTGGCCTTCAGCGCCCTGGCCCAGCGCCGCCATGGCAAGGGCAGCGGCGGCGGCGTGATCTGGTCGCAGGAGCGGGGGCGCTACGTGAAGCCGGTGTTTCCCCACGGCGAGATCCACCGGGTGGCCATCGATGCAACCCTGCGGGCGGCGGCGCCATTTCAGACGCGTCGCCGCCGCCGCCATCGGTCCAACAGCCGCCATCGAGCCAGCAAAGGACGAATCTGGATCGAAGACGGCGACCTGCGGGTCAAACGCCTGGCCCGCAAGGCAGGCTCCCTGGTGGTGTTTGTGGTGGATGCCTCGGGCTCGATGGCCCTGCATCGCATGCAGGCCGCCAAGGGGGCGGTGCTGCGGCTGCTGGAGCAGGCCTACCGCCACCGCGACCAGATCGCCCTGATTGTGTTTCGCGGCGAGCGGGCCGAGGTTCAGCTGCCGCCGACCCGCTCGATCGTGGCCGCCTCCAGGCGGCTCGAGCGCCTTCCCTGCGGCGGCGGTTCACCCCTGGCCCATGGCCTAGCCCTGGCGGTGCGTCTGGGCCTCAATGCACGCCGCTCCAAAGACATTGGCGAGGTGGTGATCGTGCTGATCAGCGATGGCAAGGCCAATGTGAGCTTGAGCCGCTCCCTGTGCCCCCAAGCACCGGCCCTGGGAACGGCCCAGCAGCCTGGCGACGGCGACCAGGCCGGTATCAAGGCCGAACTGCTCAGCATTGCGGCGGTACTCCGCAGCAAACAGCTGCACCTGCTGGTGATCGACACAGGCAACCCCTGGCAAGGCGAGGCGCTCACCCGCGACCTGGCCACTCAGGCCGGCGGTCGCTTCTTCTCCCTGCCCAAGGCCAGCGATCAAGACCTGGCCGCCATGGCCCGCGAAGCCCTGCAGCAGCCAGCGGCAGGAGCCGGCTGGCTCAGCTGATCTCAAGGGAGACCAGCTGCAGCTCGCGGCCCTGGCGCAGCTCGCGGCTGAGGGTGCCGCAGCGGGGGCACTCGCACACCCCCTGGTCGGCAACAAAGCAGGCCTCACAGGGCCGGCACCAGCAGCGGGCCGGCACCAGCTCGATCACCAGCTCGGCGCCGGCGGCGATGCTGCCCTCCATCACCACCGCATAGGCGAGCTGCAACGCATCGGGCTCCACCCCCGCCAGGCTGCCGATCCGCAGGCGAATCGCCGTGATCTGCTCGGCGCCGTGGCGCCGGGCCTCGGCCAGGGCCTGATCGCGCAAGGCCGCCATCAGGCTGAGTTCATGCATGGGCCAACCAGCCGTGCAGCAACCGGCGGGCCGCAGGCAACCCCTGCCGCAGCTGCGGGCTAAGGCCCGTGCCGTGGCCGAAATCAAACGCTGGCAGCAGCAGCAGATGGGCCTGGGGCTGGGCGCCGTAGAGGACGGCCGCCAGCGCCAGCAGCCCCGCCGGCTCCAGGCCATGGCTGCCGGTGGGACTGCTGGCCCCAGCAGCATCGGGATCGGGCTGCAGCGGGCGCAGCTCAGGGCTCCCAGGATGATCGCCCAGCCAGGCATCCACAAACAGCACCCGCTGGACGGTGGCCAATGGGGCCGCCCATTCAGGCGTGAGTTGCTGCACCAGGTGCACGCCATCCCAGAGCTGCCAAGGCGCCAGCAACTGCCAAGCGGCACCATCGTCGCCCCGCAAAGGGTTGCCGATGCCGATCACCAGCCCAGCCCCCAGCGGCAGGATCAAGAGCCCCACCTCACGGCCGCAGCCGCTCGGCCAACACCGTGCCATCAGCAGCCAGAAGCTGGATCTGCAGTGGCATCGCTCCAGCAGCATGGGTGCTGCAACTGAGGCAGGGATCAAAGCAACGAATCCCCGCCTCCACCCGGTTGAGCAGGGGCTCGGGAATGTCGGCATCGGGCCCCACCGGGCCGGGGATCCATTCGCGGGCAATCTGGGCCACGGTGCGGTTCATGGCCAGGTTGTTTTGGCCGGTGGCGATGATCAGATTGACCCGGGTGATCAGACCGTTGTCATCGACGCGATAATGGTGAAACAAGGTGCCCCGCGGCGCCTCGCTCACCCCCACGGCCTCGTTGGCATTGAGGCTGGCGTGGGCCCTGATGCGACCCTGCATCAGGGACTGATCGCCGGCGAGCTGCTCGATCCCCTCAAGGCAGGCCACGATCTCAACCAGCCGGGCATGGTGATAAGCAAACGAGCTGGTGACCACCGGCCTACGGCCTGCTGGGCCACTACGGCCTGCTGGGCCACTACCGGCTCGAAACTCGGCCAGTTCGGCATCGGCCCAGGGGGTACCGATCTGGTCGCAGACATTGAGCCGGGCCAGGGGCCCCACCCGATAGAGACCATCGGGATAGCCCAACGGCTTGTAATACGGAAACTTCAGGTAACTCCAGCTCTCCACCGCTTCGCCCAGAAAATCGGCGTAGTCGTCTTCCGAGAGGCCATCGGCCACGATCGTGCCCTCGCTGTCCACGATGCGCAGCAGGCCGTCGCTGCACTCCCAGCGCCCTGCTGGGCCCACCAAGGCCATGAACAGCGAGGGAAAGTCCCCGAAGCTGCGCTGTTCGCGGGCCAAGGGACCATCCAGCAGGCGCTTATAGAGGTCGAGGGCCAGCGCCACCGTGGCCTTCGCCTCGGGCAAGCTCGCCAGAATCCAGGCCTGGGTGGCTGCGCTCAGGGGGCTGCGCACGCCCCCCGGCACCGCCCAGGCGGCGTGAATTTTGCGGCCAGCCAGCTGCTCAATCAACTGCTGCCCAAACTGACGCAGGCGAATGCCAGCTCGGGCCAGGTCCGGATCGGACGCCATCAGGCCAAACACATTGCGCCGGGCGGGATCGCTCTCCCAGCCCAGCAAGAAATCCGGGCTGCTGAGATGAAAAAACGACAGTGCATGGCTCTGGCAGATCTGGGCCAGATTGAGCAGTCGGCGAAGCTGACGCGCCGCCTCCGGCACCTGCACCGCCAGCAGCTTGTCGCCGGTCTTGGCGGCGGCCAGCAGGTGGCTCACTGGGCAGATGCCACAGATGCGGGCAGTGATGCCCGCCATCTCGGTGAAGGGGTGCCCCTCGCAGAAGGTCTCAAAGCCGCGATACTCCACCACGTGGAAACGGGCGTCGCTGATCTGACCCCGGGCATCGAGGTGGAGGGTGATCTTGGCGTGGCCCTCAATGCGAGTGACCGGCTCGATCGTGATCGTGCGGCCCATGGCTCGTCCCCCAGCCCAAACTCAGCATGGCGGGGGCCTGCGTCGATGACGGGTGTTCCGCAGCTAAGGCAGCTTGCCTTTGACTTTCATGCGCAGGGCGATCGCACGCTGCACGGCATACACCAACTGCGCCGTACTCCAGCCGGCCATCAACACGCCGTTCACGGCCTCGGCCACGCTCAACAGCCTCCAGCAGTAGGGCAGGGTGAGGTCGCCGTAGCCCACGGTGGTGAAGGTGATGCCTGAGAAATAGAGGCTCGGCTCGAGCCCTGCAAACAGGCCAAGGTGGCGGTACAGCAACGCCCACAGGAGGATGTCAACCAGCAGGGCCACGGCGATCAGCAGAACCATGCCCAGCAACGTCAGCAGACGGCGGACGCCAGTCGCACACCAGGCGACCAGCTGGGGCAGCTGCAACAGCTCCGCCTGAAGCACCGTCACCACGCTGTGAATCGCCGAGGTGAGGATCAACATCCCCGCCCCGATGAAAAGCTGGCTTACTAAGCCATGGCAGGTCATCCCCCGAGGAGCGGCGATGGCCTGGGCCGCGCCGGGCCACACGATCAGCTGCACAATCAGCACCAGGACCGGCACCAGGGCTGCCAGCAGTGCCACGACCAGAAGCTGCAGCCTGGATCTGGCGCGGGCCTGGCGGCCAGTCCACGCCCCCATTCCCATGGCGTTGAAGCGGCGAAGCCGTGGGCTGGGGAACAGCAGCAGCAGACCGATGGCCAGGCCCAGCACGCAGCCCAAGACGCTGCTGGGGGCACTCATCTGGGGGCACTCATCAACGACGCTGCCAAACCGTTCACCACTGCTATGAATCAGCCGCGGCTGAGCGGCGGCAACACCCAACATTGTTAGCCAAACCGCAGCATCGCCGCACCCTGCATCGGCGGTGGCTCCCCCCGCAACAGGGGCTCCAGGAACGCACGAATCCGCTCGGCCGAGGGGGGGCAGCCCGGCAGGTAGTGGTCCACCGCGATCACGGCGTGCAGGGGCAACACCTGGGGCAGCAGCTCCGGCACAATCCCAATCGCCCTGGGGTGTTGGGCACTGCGGTCGGCCAGCTCCATATAGCCCCGGTTGAGCACCGCCTGGGGTGAGGCGTCCCAGAGGTTGCGCAGGGCCGGCACATTGCCGCCCACGGCGCAGTCGCCAAAGGAGATCACCACCCGGCTACGGTCGCGCAGCTGCTGGGCCAAGGCCAGGTTGTCGGTGTTGGCCACGGCCCCCTCCACCAGGCAGAGATCGACCCCTGCTGGAAAGATTTTGGTGTCACTGGCGATCGGCGAGTAGACGATTTCGACCTGCCTGGCGAGGTCAAACAGCCACTCGTCGAGATCCAAGAAGGACATGTGACAGCCACTGCAGCCCGCCAGCCACACCGTGGCCAAGCGCAACCGCTGCGGCCCTGCTCCGCCTGGAGCCTCATCAACAGCGCCGCTCATGGGGGTCCCCCCTGGTTGTGCCACCGCTGCCGCTCACGGGCGCTGCGCAGCAGGGCGGGTCGCTCTCGGGCAGCCCGCTTCTCGGCGGTGGTGTCGTCGTTGTGGGCGAGGGCACCGGTGGGACACACATCAACGCACTTGCCGCAGGAGGTGCAAGCCTCCACCGTTCCCCAGGGTTGATCGAGCCCGGCGATGATCTGGCAGTGGCTGCCCCGGTTGGCCACATCCCATACATGGGCGCCTTCGATCTCATCGCACACCCGCACACAGCGGGTGCAGAGGATGCAGCGGTGGTGATCGATCACAAAGTGGGGATGGGAGGCATCCACATGCCGCCGTGGGTACTGGAAGGGGAAGCGGCTGTGGTCCATGCCCACCGCCACGGCCGCGTCCTGCAGCTCGCAGGCACCATTGGCCACACAAAAGGCACACACGTGGTTGCCCTCGGCAAACAACAACTCCACGGCCATGCGCCGAAACCGCTGCAGCTGGACCGTGGCGGTGCGCACGACCAGGCCCTCGCCAGCGGCGGTGCTGCAGGCTGGCACCAGCCGGGTGGGGCTGCCGTCACCTGGCAAATCCACCTCCACCAGGCAAAGCCGGCAGGCCCCCACCGGCGCGAGGCCATCGAGATGGCACAGGGTGGGCACCTCGACGTTGGCGGCGCGGCTGGCCTCCAACAGTGAGGCCCCGGCCGGAACCGCCACCGCAGCCCCATCGACCCAGAGCGTGAGCACACTCATGGCGCCCCACCAGGGGCCACGGCCAACGCCGACACCACCTCCTGGTGGAAGTGGCGCAAGGTGCTGAGCACCGGGTTGGGCGCACATTGCCCCAGGCCGCAAAGGCTCGTGGCCTTCACCATGGCGCAGAGGTCGTGGAGCTGGGCCAGGTCGGCCGGGCTGGCACGTTGGTCGCAGAAGCGATCGAGCAGCTGCAGCAGCTGCACCGTGCCGGCGCGGCAGGGCACACACTTGCCGCAGCTCTCAGCCACGCTGAAGCGCATGAAGTAGCGGGCCAGCTCGAGCATGCCGGTGGCCTGGTCGATCACCACCATGCCGCCAGACCCCATCATCGAACCGAGGGCCCGAAGGCCCTCGTAATCGACCGGAGTGTCGAGCAGCGCAGCAGGAATGCAGCCCCCCGAGGGACCACCGGTCTGCACGGCCTTCACGCCCCCATCGGCGCCCTCACCGCCGGGCACCCCTCCCCCCATCGTGACCACGATGGTGCGCAGGCTGGTGCCCATTGGCACTTCCACCAAACCGGTGTGGCGCACTGCACCCGAAAGGGAAAACACCTTGGTGCCCCTGCTGCCGGCGGTGCCAAGGGCGGCGTAGTCGGCGGCCCCTCGGCGCAGAATCGCCGGTATCGCCGCCAGGGTCTCCACGTTGTTGATCAGGGTGGGAGCGCCCCACAAACCGAGCTGGGCGGGGTAGGGGGGCCGGGGCCTTGGGTTGCCACGCCGGCCCTGAATCGAAGCGAGTAGGGCCGTTTCCTCGCCGCACACGTAGGCACCAGCTCCCACCCGCACCCGCAACCGCAGCGAACCCAGCTGACCACGGGCCTGCACCTCGGCAAGGGCCCGGCGTAACCGCGCAATGGCCAGGGGGTATTCGGCCCGCACATAGATCAACCCCTGGTCAGCCCCGACCGCCCAGGCGGCGATCGCCATCCCCTCGATGAGGCGATGGGGGTCTCCCTCGAGCACGGCACGATCCATGAACGCACCGGGGTCACCTTCATCGGCATTGGCCACCAGCCAGCGGGGCCCCGGAGGCTGCAGGGCCACGGTGTCCCATTTGAGTCCGGTGGGGTAGCCGGCCCCACCGCGGCCGCGCAGGCCGCTGAGCCGCACCTGCTCGCGCACCTGGGCCGGCGTCAGCTCGGCCTGGCAACGGTGCAGCGTGGAGTAGGCCCCGTGGGCCATCGCATCGTCAATTGACTCGGGATCAATCAAGCCACAGGTCTCCAGCACCACCGGCTCTTGCAGGGCAAAAAACGGATGCCGCAGATCGAGCGCATGGCTCGCCAGGGCTCGCCGAGCCGCCGCGGCACGGGGGGGAGCTGCACAGGCCTCCAGCAACTCAGCCGCCCTCGCGCTCGGCACCTCTCCATAGAGCACGGAGCCGGCAGGCCCATCAACAGCCACCAACGGACCGCGGCTGCACAACCGCAGACAGCCCACGGCCTTGATGACCGGGGCGCCATCGCCGGCCCCGGCCCGGCTGCGCGCCTCTACCAGGGCCTGCTGGAGGGCCTCGCCACCCGCACTGCGGCAGCCACTGGCAGAGCAGCAGCGCAGCATGGAGGCCATCAAGCCGCCTCCGCCGCCCGATCCGGCAGAGCCAAGGCCCCAAAGCAGGCCGCCAATCGGGACGGATCGCTCACTGGAAGCCCCAGAACCAGCTGCCCGTCAACCCGCAGCACCGGGGCCTGAGCGCAGGCCCCCAAACAGCTCTCTTCCCGCAGCGACCAGGCGTCGCCATCACTGCCCTCAGCATCTCGGCGCTGCGGGCTCCGAGCCCCAAACCGAAGCCCCAAGCGTTGCTCCAGGGCTGCCACCAACACCCCAGCCCCCTTCACAAAGCAGGCCGTACCCAGACACACACTGCAGCAGTGGGAGGTGGGCGGCTGCAGCGCAAACAGGTGATAAAAGGTCGCCACCCCGTGCACCCGGCTCAGGGGCAGGGCCAGATCACGGGCCACCTGGGCGAGAGCCTCGGCCGGCAGATAGCCGCGCTGCTGCTGCACTTGGTGCAACACCTCGATCAGGGCATCGGCATGGCGATGTTCAGGAATGCTGGCTTCAGGAAAGCTGGGTTTGGCCTGCTCCATCGCCGCTCCGGGGTGGAACCCGCTGTAGAGCACGGGCCTTGCCAATGGCTTAGGCGCAGCGCTGAGGCGAACCGGCACCACCATGCCAATTCAGCGCTGATCGACCTCGCCGAAGCAGCAGATTTCCCTACCAGTCGCCGCCGCCCATCATCCCGTCATAGCCCTCATCGGGGTTGTACTCACTCCACCCCGGGCTGGCCTGATCGAGGAGCCCATAGCGCGCGTCCTCATCGTTCATCAGGGTGTTGCCGGTGGGGCGGGTGTCGCAGCTGATCGAACCATCAGTGCCGCTTTGGCAGTTGTCGAACACAACGCCAGCACGCACTGGGAAGCTGCCCGCCCCAAGTCCGAACACCATGGCTGCAACAACAGGGGCCAGCAGGTCCTGTGGCAGGGAAAAACGCACAGCCATCGGACGAAGAGCTTTCAACCGGGGGTCAGCTGGGATGATGGCAGAGGTTTTGCGTCTGCAGCGATGTACACCGATTGGACCGCCGTGATCTTGCTGCTGTTGACAGCCGCACCACTGGCTGCGGTGGTAGCCACCACCGCCTTCTTCATCTGGAAGCAGAAGCAGAAACAGCAGCGCCGCTGAGCGACGCGGTGTCTTGGCCGCCCTGAATCAGACGCAGCTGAATCTGACCCTGGCCAAGGCACTCCAGGCAGGTTCGAAAACTCTGATCGCCCAGCCTTAGGGCGCCGCGGCCGCCGCATTGTGGGCAGCACACAAGCCCACGGTCAGCTTTTGCACGTCCAACCTGAGTTTGATCAGCTTTCGGACAGTCGGCCGTGGCACTGGCCACGGGTGAGAGGCGGCTCGTCATCAATCGTTTCCCTTCCACCAGGGGGCAATCGATCCAGTGTGACCCGAATGAACTGTCTTGATCCCAAAACCTTTCTTAAGCCTTGGGGCCATCGACAGCCTGCGGACCATCGACAGCCTTCAGGCCATCCACCATGGCCTGCTGAAACACGGCAATGGTGAGCTGCTGGCAAAGCTCCTGGACACTCAGACGGGCCTGCTGGGGGACCAATCCCGCGCTGGAGGCCAGCTCGCCCACCACGGCGGCGGCATCGAAGCCCCGCTGTCGATAGGCCTCCAGGCCTTCGGCACCGCTGCGCTTGCTGAAGCGCAGCCCGGTCGCATCACACCACAGAGGCAGATGGCCGTAGCGGGGTGGTCCCTGGCCCAGCTGCTGCATCACCGCCACCTGGGCCGCCGTCGAAGCCCAGAGGTCAGCCCCCCGCAGCACATCGCTGATGCCCAAGCTGAGCTCATCAACAGCTGTGGCCAGGTGATACGCCAAAAAGCCATCGGCCCGACGCAGCACCACATCGCCCACCCCTGAAGCGGCCTCAAGCCGGCCGGGCACGCCCCAGCGCTCGGTCCACTGCAGAGGGCCCGGCTCCAGGCGCAGGCGCCAGCTCGGCAACCGCCCCTGCTGCCCCCCCCAGCCCAGATCGCGATCGCGGCAGAAGCCCGGGTAGATCGCCAGGGCCCCGTGGGGGGCCGACACATCGGCCAACATCCGGCGACTGCATTGGCAGGGATAGAGCACCCCGCCACGGCGCAGGGCCGAAAGCACGCTGGCGTAGAGCCCCCGGCGCTCGCTCTGCCGCACCACCGGGCCATCCCAGCTGAGCCCAAGCCAGGCCAGATCGGCCAGGATCGCCGCCTCGGCGCCGGCCTGAATGCGAGGGGTATCGAGGTCGTCGATCCGCAGCAGCCACAGACCGCCGTGGAGACGGGCCTCCAGCCAGCTCAACAGCGCCGTGCGCAGGTTGCCGCGGTGCAGAGGACCACTGGGCGAGGGGGCAAAGCGCCCGCAATAGCCTTGCGCGCGCCGCGCCGCGCCCTCAGTCATCAGAGCTTCGAGATGTCGGGGAAGACTCACCACAACAAACGAGCCAAGGCCGCGGAGCCGTTGGCCATGAAAAAAGCAGTCCGATGGACTGCCTCAATGATGCTCAATTCATGTTGAAGCGGCGCCAAAAACCGATGTCCTTCGCCAGGCACAGACGCATGGTGAAGGAGGCCGGGAACCGCTCAGCGCAAGGGGAATCAGCCCTGAACCCGATCCTTGAACATCTTGCCGGCCGTGAAGGCGGGCACGCGCTTGGCGGGAATTTTGATCTTTTCGCCGGTCTTTGGGTTGAGACCCTGCCGGGCCGAGCGCTCACGGGGCTCAAACGAACCAAATCCAAGGATGGAAACTTTTTTGCCTTCCACCACGGAATCAATGATGGTTTCGATGGCGGCGTCCACCACCTGGGACACATCGGTTTTGGTCAACTCGGTGCGAGCGGCAACCAGGTTGACGAGGTCAGCTTTGTTCATGGGGTGGGTCGGTCTCTGATGGGATAGGGGGGGGACAGCGGCCTAGCGGCCCTGCGCTTCGGCGAATCGGCAATCCCCGATCGCCATTGGAGTTGGCGCGCTCATGGTATGGAGCTTGGGCCCATGCCGCAACACGAGAAGGTGTCGTTGCAATGGTTTTCGGCGTTTTTTGAGCGAAAGCGCACCGGCGCCAGTGCTATCTCAGCGCTAAGAAATGGATGAAACTCTTGTCTCAGCAAGGCTTTTGAGCATTTGAGCACCGTTTTGGACCAATTGGGAGCCCCGCAGGGCCCCCAGCCCGCCTCCGGTGGCGATCCAGGCCGGGGAACCGCTCGGCAGCCAGCTGAGCAAGGCCGCCACGCTGCGTTGCAAACGGGGGCCGTGAAAGGTCCGCGCGGTACGGAGCGGAGCCAGGGCCCCAGGGCCCACCGCCAACAGCAGCCGTCCGCAGAAGAGGCCATCAATCCCCGGCCGCCGCACCGCCACCACACACGACCCGGGCGTGGGCCCGGGGGTCCACAGCAGCTCCAGCCCCGCCGCCAGGGCATGGGCATGGGCAAAGGTTTCGAGCTGCTGCAGACCGGGCAAGAGGTAAGCCTCCTGCTCCTGCACCACCACACGCCAACCGGTGGCCTCTTGGAGGCGACGCACCCGGCCATGACCCTCCCGGCTGGTGAGCACGATCCAGCCGGGCTCCCGGGCCTGCAGAAAGGCGAGATTGGCCTCGGTGAGGGCAGGGCAATCAACCAGCAGCTCGGGATGCCCCTCGGCGGCGTCCCCCGCGAGCAGCCAGCTGCTGCCCCCCTGGGTTTCGCGGTTGGGCGCAAACAACCACAAACCGTCGATCACGGAGCGGGGAGGCCGTCCCGGCTCGAGGGGTTGGGCCAAAAAAGGGGCGGTCTCGGTCAGGGAAGCCCAGCGCTAGAAGTCTGAGCCTGCCATCTCCACCTACCTTGTGGGCAACCGCACGGCATGGGGCCTTGCCAGTTGCCAAGGCGCCAGGCGGCGCAGCCACACACATCCACGTCGGACAACCATGGCCCTTGGGGGCCAGCGTCACTGCACGTGGGGTCAATTTTTCGGTGGTCGCCCCCCTGGCCACCCGGGTGGAGTTACTGCTGTTTGCCAGTGGCGAAGCCCCTGAACCCCAGGCCACCATTGAGCTCGACCAGCGCCATCGCTCCGGTGACTACTGGCATGTGGAAGTGGAGGGGATCGGCCTTGGCACCTGCTACGCCTACCGGGTGTTTGGCCCCCTGCTGCCCGGGGGGCATGGCTTCAATCCCTCCAAGCTGCTGCTGGATCCCTGTGCCCGCGCCATCAGTGGCTGGGAGGGATACCGACGGGGCCAGGCGATCGGCGCCACCCCCAACACCGGCACCGCGCTCAAGGGGGTCGTCACCGAACGGGACCGCTTTGATTTCAGCGAAGCGCCCCGGCCTCGCCACAGCTGGCAAAGCAGCATCATTTACGAATTGCACGTGGGGGGGTACACCCATGGGGAAGGCTCCCCTGTGGCCGCCAAACACCAAGGCACCCTGCTGGGGCTAATCGAGACGATCCCGCACCTCAAGGAGCTGGGGATCACCACGATCGAACTGCTGCCCGTGATGGCCTTCGATCCCCAGGATGCTCCCGAAGGACGCCACAACCACTGGGGCTACAGCCCGCTGAGCTGGATGGCCCCCCACCCCGGCTACCTGGTCGGGTCAGATCCACTCGAAGCCCGTCATCAGGTCCGGCACTTGGTGCGCTCCGCCCACCAGGCCGGGCTCGAGGTGATTCTCGATGTGGTCTACAACCACACCAGTGAAGGCAACCAGGCGGGTCCCTCCCTGAGCTGGCGCGGCTTTGCCGACCACCTCTACTACCAGCAAAATGCCCGCGGCGACTACCTCGACGTGAGCGGCTGCGGCAACACGATCGCTGCCAACCGGCCGCTGGTGCGCCGGCTGATTCTTGAATCCCTGCGCTGCTGGGCCGTGGAGCTGGGGGTGGATGGCTTCCGTTTCGACCTGGGCATCGCCCTGAGCCGGGGTGAAGAGCTCGCCCCCCTGGATTCACCGCCCTTGTTTGAGGAGATGGAGGCCGATCCCGACCTCGCCGATCTCAAGATGATCAGCGAGCCCTGGGACTGTGGGGGCTTGTACCGACTGGCCGATTTCCCAGCCCAGCGGGTGGCCACCTGGAATGGACGATGGCGTGATGATGTGCGCCGTTTCTGGAAGGGTGACGAGCGCAGCTGCTGGACCATGGCCCAGCGGTTAGCCGGCAGCCCAGACCTGTTCAACAACGGGCCGGTACGACCCGGCCAGGGGATCACCTTCCTCACCGCCCACGACGGTTTCACCCTGGCCGATCTGGTGAGTTTCAACGGCAAGCACAACCTGGCCAACGGCGAAGACAACCGCGACGGCGACAACCACAACACCAGCTGGAACCACGGCGTTGAAGGTCCGAGCAGCGACCATGCCGTCACGGCACTGCGCAACCGTCAGTTGCGCAATCTGCTCAGCACCCTGGCCCTCTCGCCGGGCGTACCGATGCTGCTGATGGGCGACGAGGTGCGCCGCAGCCAGGGGGGCAACAACAACACCTGGTGCCAAAACAATCCCCTGGGCTGGATGCACTGGCAACCCGATCAAGGCGATCGAGACCTGCAGACCTTCCTGAGGCGTCTACTGCACCTGCGTCAGCGGCTCGCCCCCCTGCTCAACAGCGAACAACCCAGCCCCCATTGGCATGGCGTCGAGCTCAACAAACCTGACTGGGCAGCGTGGTCCCACACCCTGGCCTGGAGTCTGCACGGCAGCCACGGCCAACCCCTGCTGTGGTGCGGCATGAATGCCTTCAGCAAAGCCATTCACTTTGACCTGCCCCATTCAGCCTCAGGCTGGCTGCGGGTGATCGACACCGGCCTCCCGGCCGGCGACGACCTGCCCGAACATCCCCAGCCCTGGGAGCCCCCTGGGGCCCCGCTCGAAAGCCGCAGCCTCATGCTGTTGCTGGCGCCTTCTTTGATGCAGGATGCGGACCTTCTCACCGGCCCAATGGGATCAACCCTGAGCTGAGTTGCAGGCTGAGCAGGCCAAGATCTGCCAATCGACAAGCCCATTGGCTCACTTGGATCGCACGCGCTGAGGCCAGGCTGTCCTGCCGCATTGACCGGGGCTGCAGCCCTCAGATGTAAAACATCGGCAGAGGACTTTCCAGAGACTCTCGCTCACGAAGCAGGTCGGCAAGACTTGTGTTGGAGAGCACCGTGAGCCTGGCCTGCTCAGCCCTGACGTCCAGAGCGGCCAGCACACTGAATTCGGCATCCCGAGATTCGGCATCCCGAGGCGCAGACCTCTGGGCCTGGGAGGCCTCCCCCTCAAGGCAGGCCACCACCTCCGAGACCGTGATGCTGGCTGGATCACGGATGAGCTGAAAGCCGCCCCGCGGCCCCCGAATACTGCGGAGCAGTCCGCCCTTGCGCAGGCTGGTGAGCATCTGCTCGAGGTAACGCTCGGGAATCCGGTGGCGCTGGCAGATCTCGCCGCTCTGCACCAAGGACCCTGACGCGTAGGAGTCAGCCAAATCAATCAGCGCCACAAGGCCATATTCCGTTTTCGCGGTGAACGGCATGGGCAGACTCCTGAACGCAAGCATTGTGGCAGGCATTCAACGGTTGCCAGGTCGAGAATTGAACGCGCCGCTTAAGGACAGCGCCGAGATGCTAACCAGCGAAGCATTGTAGAGCTGATCACCAATCACCAACCACCAACCGCAATGGCTGGTCGGCAGCCGAAAAGATCGACCAATGTGGTGTGACCAAAATACATTTTTTGCACACGCTTAACAGCAAGAGCCGCAGAGTGGCCGGCCAGACACTTGAATCGGATCTCAGCACTGGTGGCAGGGCTGGCTCTGGTGGCCCTCTTGAAGCTGCGCTGGACCGTGCTTCAGTTCACTGGCCTGACCTGAGAACATCGTCCCGATGGCACGGCCCTACCAACCCTCGCTGCTCCGCCTGCTGCACGGCGGCACCTCCTTGCTCGTGATGGTGGCTTGGTTCAGCGGGCTGGCGGTGTACAGCCAGTACGACGGGCGCTGGGGGCGCCTGCCCTTGGTTTTCAAGGGCGATTGGATCGACATCCACGGCAGCCTGGCGGTGCCCCTGGTGCCGCTGGCGCTGTTGTTTGGCCTCTATGCGATCAGCCTGGGCCGCCGCCGCCTCAACCAACCCGCCAATGCGGTTGCCCTGGTGGCCCTGGCCCTGGCGATCGCCACCGGCAAGCTCATGCACGAAGACTGGCTGCGCGAGGGTCAGGTGCAGCACTTGATTTACTCCCTCCATTTGCTGGGCTGGGTGGGGATCAGTGCCACCGTGATCTGGCATCTGAGCTCGATTCTGAAACTCGGCGGCCTGCCACTGGCAAGCTCCATGATCAGTTTGAGCCGCCACAAGGGTGATCAACCGCGCGATTGGCCAAGCCAAATTCGCCGGTACTTCAAAACCACATCTCCGAGGCCCTAATGCCCCTCGCCCGCCAACCACATTCTCACCATCGGAAACAGGCCAACCTCCGGGTCGGCGGCAACGGCCACACCCAGGTTCATCATGTCCCGATTAATGACATAACGAAGGGAGACTTCGACGACGATGTCCCCCTGGTTGATCCCGGACGCTCGCTGCCCCTACGGCTTCTGGCCCTGCTTGGAGCGCTGGGGTTTGTGATGCTTGGGTTGAGCAGCTTGGTGCCATTGCTGGGGCCGCCATCCCCACCGCCCCCTGCTCCAGCCCTACAGGATCAACGCAACAGCACGGTGAGCTGAGCGAGTGCAGCGTGGTTAGAAGCAAAAGGGAAGGAATTGGGTGCGGCAAGCGGCATACCCATCGACCAAGGCGCCCAGGCCAATTTGGTGGACAATGCCAAAGCCAGTGAGCCCCTCAACGACCACACCAATCACAATTCCAAGCATGGCCGCGCGGCCGTTGAACAGCTCGGCCTTCTTGAGCTGGTCCATGAGCACCTGCTTGGCAGTTGCTTCCAACGCTGAACCGGGTACCTGTTTGGCCATGGAGCAGAAGCATCTGTAAAGAACTGTAACGCACCCACGGAATCCCTGGGCTCCGGGCTATGGAGGGGCATCCCATCCAGCGAGTTGTGGTGCGTGTGACGCAGCCGATCAGGGCCCTTCAGGCGGGAGCCCTCAGCGATCGGCGTCGGGGAAGCCTGGCCCTACTGGTGGGCACGGCCACCGTGCTGATCAACCTATACTGGCTCAGTCGTCCCGAAGCCATGAGCATGGGGGCCCTGGTGGCCATGCTGATTGACCTCTACAGGCTGGTCCTGCGGGGCGTGCAGCTGGATGCCAGCCAAACCCGCCAACTGTTTGTCAATCTGCCCCCGAATCGACGCCGACTGCTCAGCCGCACGGTCTTCTTTGCCTTTTTGAGCATGGTGGTGCTGAGTGTCTGCGTGCATGACCTGAAGTCCCACCAGGGCAGCCTGCCCAACTCAATTCGGGTCACCCTATTTTTTGCCGCGCTCTTTACCACCTGGCTCGAGCTACACCTTGGATTTGCGGTCTACTACGCCAAAGCCTACTTCGATCTCAACCCTGATCGGAACGTGGCCAAAATCAATCCACAAGTCTTTATTTTCCCGGGCACCGACGAACCGATCTTCACAGATTTTCTCTACGTTGCCTATTCGGTGGGCCTGACCTTTGCGATGAGTGATGTCGACCTTGAAGATGGCTTCACCCGTCGCACGGTGTTGGGGCAGGCGATTGTCAGCTTTCTCTTCTATTCAACGATCTTCTCGGTGATCACCAACCTGATGATCGGTTAATCAGGTTGCCGACTTTTTTCTCGACGCTGGCGCTCGGGGCAGCGCATCTGCTGACTGTTGCAGCAAAGCCGCTGCTCGCTACGGCATGCGTCACCACATCCGGTGATGCTGGGCACATCGCCTGGGGCTTGGTCCCGCAGAAGATGCGTTGCTGAGCGGTTCTGCTGTCCAGCACCCAGCCCAGTCGAGCTCAAAGGACGTCGGGAAAGAAGCCCATGAGAGAGATCCTGTTCAGCGTCAGCACGCGGCCCGATGGCAGCCTGATCGGCGAAAACGCCGCAATGCGAATTGCCATCAGCGGACTTGATCGAGACGAGCTCCACCATGAGGCCAGGGAAGCACTAATCCGTGCTGTGGGGCCGGCCCATGTGAGCTATCGAGTGCGGTTGGCAATCCCCCAGCGCCCCGTGCAATGCCTGTCAACCGTGGCGATGCCAAAGGTTGACTGAGGCCATAGCGGCAACTTTGGTGAAGTGCAGCACAGTGCAGTGCTGCGCAGTGCGTACAGCACAGCGCTGTGTAGTGCAGTGCGATGTAGTGCAGTGCAGTGCGTTGCAGCACAGCGCGGTGTAGCGCAGCCGTCAGGGTCTAAGCATTAATGCCTAAAGCCGCCTGTTGGTTGGTTTAAATTAGGACCCAAGGGTTTTCGCCATGTCGGTTCAAATCGACACTGCCGAAGACCTCTCATGCCGTGGAAAGAACGATGATCCCTGTTCGCGCTCTATTCCTTCACCGCATCCTCAGCTCGGTGTGGTCAGTTGGCGGAATGGCCCTGCTGATGGCCTCGTTGCTCGAGTGGGGCCTTGTCGCCGAGAAGCAGACTGGATTGCTTTGAGCGCCTTTGTTGTGGAGTTGTGGCCGCAAAAAGCCACCACGAGGGCTTCTTGCCCTCTCCACCTCACAATCCCTGATCTCGGAAGAGCCGGACACCATTGATGGTTGACCTGCTTGACGAGCAGAGGCTGGTTGAACAGCTCAGACATGTTGAACAGTGCCCCGGCGCAACTGATCGGGCTCAGAGGGGCCTGGGGGCGGCCATGGGATTTTTCCTGGCTTCTGAAATGCTCACGGCGATCTCGGCAAGCACGCGGCGCTCCATCAGCAGACCAGACCAGAGAGGAGTCTCAGTGGAGGTCGCGGCAAATGTCTTGGATTGGCTCTTCAGCAGCTGCTTGACGCGGCTTGAGGGAACCCGGCGCCGGCACCCGCGCCACTGTGCAGCCACGGGCAGCCAGAACTCCAGTTGTAGCAACAACCTTAAGCAGAAAACCCTTGCTGTGAACCGGAAGCGGGCGGCGGGAATCGAACCCGCATCATCAGCTTGGAAGGCTGAGGTTTTACCACTAAACTACGCCCGCATTAGTACAAATGCATTGCAGTTGTACGCATGGACCTCGCCCCCGAAAGTGCAGGACCAAGCCGAATCATTATGACGTGTCTTCAACCTCCTCCCCGTGCCAGGCCATCAGGAGCCAGGACCCGCACTGATGAGAGACCTGCACAACTCCCCGGCACCGCCCTTGGCCCCTGGGCCCTTGGACCCTGCGACCTTGAACCCTGAGCCGTTCAGCCCGGCGGCTGAGCGCCGTTTGCTGCTGACCTACGGAGCCGGAGATGTGGGCACCGGCATGGCCGCCTCACTGATCGGTTTCTACCTGTTTATTTTTTACACCTCGGCGGTGGGTCTGCCGCCGTGGATGGCTGGCTTGGTGCTGATGCTGGCCCGCCTCTGGGATGCGGTTAACGACCCGATCGTGGGCTGGCTCAGCGATCGCACCAAATCGCCCTGGGGCCCGCGGTTGCCCTGGATTGTGTGGAGCGCCGTGCCCCTCGGCGTCGCCATGGCCCTGATGTGGTGGCTACCCCCTGGCTCCCAGTGGACCCAGTTCGGCATTTTCGTAGCCATTTCCATCCTGGCCAACAGCCTTTACACCTGCGTCAACCTTCCCTACTCGGCTCTGGCCGCCGAGCTCACCACCAGCACCTTCCTGCGGACCCGGCTCAACGCGGCCCGTTTCACCGGCTCGATCACCGCCGGCCTGGTGGGAATCGTGCTGGGGGGACTGCTGCTGCGCGATCTCTCCAACGTGCAGAGCTACTGGAGGCTTGGCATGATTTCGGGTGGGATCATCGCCATCTCCACGCTGGTGTGTGGCTGGGGCATCGCCCCAATGGCGCGGCAATGCCAGCAACCCAGCCACAGCCCGGGAAGCACCCGCCGCTGGTTTCGCCGGGCCGGCCGCAACCGCCGCTTTGTGATGGTGCTGGGCCTTTACCTGCTGCTCTGGTGTGCCCTGCAGATCATGCAAACCGCCGCCCTGATTTATCTACCGGTGGTGATGCGGCTTCCGGAAGGATGGAGCAATTGGATTCTGCTGCCCTTTCAGGTGAGCACCTTGTTGGGCCTGCAGGTATGGACCGCCATGTCCCATCGCCGCGGCCGCCTGCATGCCCTGCGCTGGGGGACCGGCCTATGGATCACTGGGTGCCTATTGGCCATGGTGCTGCTGCCGCTCGATGGGGCGACCGGCCCCCTGGATTCCGTTGCCAATGTGATCCGCCTGATCAGCCTGGTCGGGGTGATCATGCTGGTCGGATTGGGTGCATCGACCGCGTACCTGATCCCATGGTCGCTGCTGCCTGATGCCATCGATGCCGACCCGGAAAAGCGGGCCGGTCTCTACAGCGCCTGGATGGTATTCACCCAGAAAATCTGCATCAGCCTGGCTTTGTTCTTGTTTGGCAACCTGATGAGCTTCAGTGGCTACCAGGCCGCCGCCGGAGCGATCCAACCGGACAGCGCCCTGATCGCGATCCGCCTCTGCATGGGCCTGATTCCAGCGGTTCTGATCGCCCTGGGCCTCGTGGTAATGCGACGCTGGCCCAACAAAGGCCTGCACCTGCAGGGGCAACAGCCATGACCCCAGCACCACCCCGCAACCGCTGGTTGCACTCACCCCGCTGGCTTAACAGGCTTGGGGCCAGCTGCCTGATCGGCGGCCAGGCGATCAGCGCCGCGGCTAAGGGTCGCATCAATTTCAATGAATTGATCTCGGAGCTGATGGAGGCTGGCCCCGGCAGTTTCCTCATCGTGGTGATCACGGCCTTAGCGGCCGGCACAGTCTTCAACATCCAGGTGGCCGCGGAGCTCACCAAACAGGGCGCCAGCTCCACCGTGGGGGGCCTCCTGGCCCTGGGGCTGGCCCGAGAAATGGCACCGATCCTCACCGCCACCTTGATCACGGGCAAGGTGGCGACGGCCTACGCCGCCCAGCTGGGCACCATGAAGGTGACCGAGCAGATCGATGCGATCACGATGCTGCGCACCGATCCGGTGGAGTATCTGGTGGTGCCCCGGTTGTTGGCCATGGTGGTGATGGCACCCGTGCAGTGCCTGCTGTTTTTCTGGGTGGGGATCTGGTCAGGACAGCTCAGCAGCACTTGGCTTTACAGCATTCCGCCCTCGGTCTTCTGGAACTCGGTGCGCACCTGGATGGAGCCCGACGACCTGCCATCGATGCTGCTCAAGGCGGTGATCTTCGGGCTGCAAATCGCCGTGATCTCCTGTGGCTGGGGCCTCACCACCAAGGGCGGTCCCAAAGAGGTGGGTACCTCCACCACCGGTGCCGTGGTGATGATCTTGGTCACCGTCGCCTTGATGGACGCCCTGCTCACCAAACTGATGTTTACCTAATGACCGGCCCCTCTTCGAGCGCAGACGCTGTGATCCTGACCCCCCACTACGGGGTGGGGATCGGCGTGGTGGCCCTGGGCCTGGTCGCCCTCTTGCTGACCCCACTCTGGGGAGGTGCCCTGTGGCTGGGTATGGGGGTAGGCCTGCTTGGCTTGTTGTTGCTGCTGCAGACCACGCTGCTGCGACTTGAGTTCAACAATGAAGCCCTGGTGGTGTGGAGCCGTAAGACCCAGCTGCGCCGCTTCCCCTACAGCGAATGGCTCAGCTACACACTCTTCTGGCCCGGGTTGCCGGTGGTGTTTTACTTCCGGGAAGTGAAGAGCATCCACCTGCTACCGATGTTGTTTGACGCTGCCGGCCTCAGCCGCCAGCTCGAAGCCCATCTGCCCCATCTCAGAACGACTGCAGAGAAGCCCGTTACAGACCAGCCCTGATCCAACCAGCCGCCATGAGCGATTCCTTCCAGCCAGACGTGGTCAACGTTGAAGCGACGCCCCCGGGGCCCCCAGCGCCTCAAGCCGCGATGGACACCGCGATAGATACCACCGTCACCACTGTCACCACCGGCGGTCGTCCAGCTGAAGACGTCCCTCCGAGCCCCGATGGAGCCACCCCCTGGCTAGGCCTGGCCCTGCACGAGCTGCGCCAACAGCGCCAGAGCCTTCAAGACGAAATTGCCCAGCTCGAAGCGCGCCGCGGGCAGATCAACCGCGAGATCCTTGCCAGCTTCAGCGGCCAATCCGATCAGATTGCACGGCGCATGAAGGGCTTTCAGGACTACCTGATGGGGGCTCTGCAGGATCTGGTTGTGGCGGCCGAACAGGTGGAGCTCGTTCCCCAGCCGGTGCTGGTCAAGCCCTCTCCCCTCGACCAGGTCCCCCAGATTGGGAGCGCCACCGGCGCAGATCATGCCCCAGCCCAGGCACCGGTGGCCGCAGCCGGGCTGTTCAGCCAGGATGCGGCCCTGATTCGGGAGCGACTGGCGGGATTCGCCGGCCAACCCAACCTCTACGCCGATCCCTGGACGCTGCGCCGCAGCCTGGATGCCCGAGGCGCCGCCTTGCTCGACGACTGGTTTTTGAGCCAGGGAGGCCGCGGCGCCCAAAACAGCAGCGGCAGCCGCAGTCGCAATGCCCTGATCGCAGCGGCGGCGATGGCGATCCTGACCGAGCTCTATGGCGAGCGTTTCCAGACCCTGGTGCTGGCCGGCGAACCCGAACGCCTGGGTGAATGGCGCCGCGGCCTTCAAGACTGTCTTGGTCTGGAGCGTGAAGATTTCGGCCCCAACAGCGGCATCGTGCTGTTTGAACGGGCCGATGCCCTGATTGAGCGGGCCGACCGGCTCGAGGAGCGCGGGGAGCTGCCATTCATCGTGGTCGATGCCGCCATGACGGCCATTGAGGTGCCAGTCCTTCAATTCCCCCTGTGGCTGGCTTTTGCCGCTGGCCCCGGCGAACTGGTCGATGGCCAGGAGCCCTACTGACTCGACACTCACCCAAGGCTGACTTGATTGACCTAGCCAGAACAGCAGCGGCTGCAGCAAGCTCACAGGCGTTGACGCTGCGAAGCCGCCCTGCCCATGGCACCCAACCTGCCACTCCTGATCATTGTGCTGGTCGCCGGCTATCTGCTGGGCAGCATTCCCAGCGGCTACCTGGCGGGCCGCTGGCTCAAAGGACTTGATATCCGCCTCGAGGGTTCAGGCTCCACCGGCGCCACCAATGTGTTGAGGGTGCTGGGCAAGGGGCCCGGGCTGGCGGTGTTCCTGGTCGATGTGCTCAAGGGCACGGCCGCCGTGCTGCTGGCCAAGGCGCTGCTCGAACCCCATGGCCTTCCCCAGGCTGCTGATGCCGGCCCGGTGGACAGCGCCGTGGTGGCAGCGGGGCTGGCGGCGCTGGCCGGCCACAGTTTCCCGATCTGGCTGGGGGGAAAAGGTGGCAAGGCCGTGGCCACTGGCCTGGGCATGCTGCTAGGCCTGGCCACCCCGGTGGGACTGGCCTGCTTTGGCGTCTTTCTGGCCGTGCTGAGTGTGAGCCGGATCGTCTCGCTCTCCAGCATCGCGGCAGCCATTGCGTTGCCGCTGCTGATGCTGGGC
The DNA here is from genome assembly GCA_945877595.1 of Cyanobium sp. NIES-981. Lineage (GTDB taxonomy): Bacteria > Cyanobacteriota > Cyanobacteriia > PCC-6307 > Cyanobiaceae > RGUW01. The sequence goes on from CAMDVN010000010.1 coordinate 24,197, forward strand.
TGGTTTACCACCAATGGGATGGACGTGCGCTGGCCCTATCTGGTCTTGGCCGTGATCACCAGCGTCCTGGTGATTGGGAGACACAAGACCAACATTCAACGCCTACTGGCCGGCCAAGAGCCAAAACTGGGCCAACGTCAAAACAAACCCACCACTTGACCGTCGACCAGATCGATGCGCTCAGCAGCAGGCTGCGCAGGCAGACCCGGCATCGTCATCACATCACCACAGATCAACACAATGAAGCCGGCTCCGGCACTCAGGCGCACCTCGCGAATCGTCAACGTGTGCCCGGTAGGGGCGCCGCGCTGGTTTGGATCCGTGGAAAACGAACTCTGCGTCTTGGCCACACAGATTGGGAGTTGGCCGTATCCATCGTTCTGGAGCCGATCAATCTGTCGCCTGATCTTCTGGTCGGCCTCCACCGCGGCGGCCCGATAGACGCCCCGCGCCAATTTCTCAACCTTGGTCCACAGTGAATCGGCATCGTCATAGACGAATCGCATCGTGGCGGGCCGCTCACAGAGCTCCACCACGATCCGGGCCAGTTCAACGGCACCAGCACCCCCATGGGCCCAGTGGGTGGCCGTCACAACAGGAACGCCGAGCTTGCCGATCTGCCCAGTGATCAGGGCAAGTTCAGCCTCAGTATCAGCATCGAATCGATTGATCGACACCACACAGGGCAATCCGTAGACATCACGCACATTCTCCACATGTCGCTCAAGATTGATGAGGCCGCGGGAAAGCGCCTCAAGATCCTCGTCGCGAAGATGCTCACGGCTCACACCACCGTGATACTTGAGCGCCCGAACAGTCGCCACAATCACGGCTGCAGCGGGGCGCAAGCCCGACTGGCGACACTTGATATTGATGAATTTTTCAGCCCCTAGATCGGCCCCAAACCCAGCCTCAGTTACGACGTAATCGGCAAGCTTGAGCGCCGTACGCGTTGCAAGTACAGAATTGCAGCCATGGGCGATGTTAGCGAATGGCCCACCGTGAACAAAGGCAAGATTGTGCTCGAGAGTCTGCACCAAATTGGGCGCGAAGGCATCCTTCAACAGCACCGTCATCGCGCCATCGGCTTGAAGATCCCGAGCCGTCACTGGTCGTTGATTGCACGTGTGGGCGACCACAATGTCGCCAAGCCGACGCTTGAGATCCTGGCGTGATTCGGCAAGACAGAGGATGGCCATAACTTCTGAGGCCACCACGATGTCAAAGCCATCCTGGCGGGGATAGCCATTGCCCGGCCCACCGAGGGCACCAACGATTTGTCGCAGCGATCGGTCATTCATGTCGATCACGCGGCGCCAGGCGATGCGGCGAACATCGATGTCGAGGGCATTGCCGTGATGGATGTGGTTGTCGAGCAAAGCAGCGAGCAGATTGTGAGCCGCTGCGATCGCCGCAAAATCACCGGTGAAATGCAGATTGATATCTTCCATCGGCACAATCTGCGCATAGCCACCGCCAGCCGCCCCGCCCTTGACGCCAAAGACCGGGCCCATGGACGGCTCGCGCAGGCACACCATCGCCCGTTGGCCAATGCCATTGAGCGCGTCGCCCAAGCCAACTGTGGTGGTGGTCTTGCCCTCTCCCGCCGGCGTCGGACTGATCGCCGTCACCAAAATCAGGCGTCCGCTTGGCCTTTGGGCCAGGCTATCGATGAAGTCAAGGGACAGCTTGGCCTTGAAACGCCCGTAGGGCTCAAGCAAATCCTCGGGAACACCAAGCCGTTGGCTGGCCAGCTCCAGGATCGGTTTGAGTTTTGCAGACTTGGCAATTTCAATTGCCGTTTGAGTTACCGCAGGCTCGCTCAACATCTCAACACCATCCCAACACCGCACGAAACCACCGACCTGGTGATTGTTGTACAGAAACGATCCGGAACCGCTGCGCGAGGGCGCATCCCACGCCCTTAGCCCAGCTCTCGGCTGCGCTCGGCGGCGGCAACCACCGCCTCGATCAGAGCTGAGCGCAGACCGGCTCGCTCAAGCTGGCGCAGACCGGCGATCGTGGTACCAGCGGGGCTGCTCACCATGTCTTTGAGCTGGGCCGGGTGCAGGTGCTGCTGATGCAAGAGCGCCGCTGTGCCAGCCAGGGTGCGGTGAGCCAAGTGCCCAGCCAGGGCACGGGGCAGGCCTGCTGCCACCGCCCCATCGGCCATGGCCTCGGCCACCAGGGCCACGAAGGCCGGGCCGCTGCTGGTGAGGGCCAAAAAGGCGTCAAGCTGGGCCTCAGGCAAAGGAACAACCTCTCCCACAGCCTCAAACAACTGAACCACCCAATCGCGCTCGGCCATTGGAACCGCCGCCGCAAACGACAACCCACTCAGGCCATGGCGCACCAGCGCCGGGGTGTTGGGCACCACCCGCACACAACGCCACTGGGGAAACAAGCTCTGCAAGCGGGCCAGGGTGACCCCAGCCAGCACGGAGATCAGCAGCCCACCAGGGGCCGCTGCCGGGGCGGCAGCGGCCACTCCATCCAGGTGCTGGGGCTTCACCGCCAGCAACACCACTGGAGCAGCCCAGGCCGCAGCCGGATCGGTCGCCACAGTGATCTGAAATCGACGGGATAGGTCGGCAACAGCAGCCTCTCGCGTCACCGCAGCCCGCACAACCTCGGGCTCGATCAGGCCGGTCTCAAGCCAGGGCTGCAGCAGGGCCTGGGCCATCCGGCCCAGGCCTACAACGCCAAGGCCGACGCTCACAGGCCGCCGGCCACGTCTTGGCGGCCCCAGGCGGGGCTTGGGGCCGCCTCATGGGCCTCTGCCAGGCCAGGGCTGGGCACGCTGGTGGGAGACGAGCTCTCTTCGCCACCACTGGTGGTCACGGTGACGCAGCTGGGGGCAAACAAAAAGATGCTCTCGCCCACGCGCTCCTGATGGCCGTCGATCGCAAAGGTGCCACCGGCCACAAAATCAACAGCCCGCTGGGCCTGATCCGGCTCCATCATCGTGAGGTTCAGGATCACGGTCTTGCGCTCCCGCAGGGCTTGGATGGCACGGGGCATCTCATCAAAACTGCGGGGCTCCATCAGGGCCACCTCGGCAACGGCGGTGGAGAGACCGGGCATGCCGATCACATTGGTGCCGGCAAAGGGGTCGTCGCTGGCGAAATCGGTGCTCAGCGCCAGGGCGCTGCTGCGGGGTGCTGGGGTCGGATCGGGCAGTGCTCCGCCGTCGTAATCGAGCTCGTCGTCGTAGTCACCGTCGAGGTAGTCATCTCCTGAGACGACGGCGCGAAGGCGGGAGAACAACGACACAAAGACAACCGCAAGGGGACGTGACACCTTAGATAGCGCCCCGCGCTTGCCCAGGCAAGCCGCAAATCAACCAATTGGAGCAGATTTGACGCGTCAACCAGCAGGCTGGGGCCGCGGCCCAAACAGCCCGCTGCCAATGCGCACCCAGGTGCTGCCCGCTGCCGCAGCCTGCTGCCAGTCGCCACTCATGCCCATCGAGCACTCGGCCAGGCCCAGCTTGGCGACCAGGGCGGCACATTCATCAAAGACCTCGGAGCGCTCACGGTCCGGCAGCTCGAGGGGGGTGATCGTCATCAGGCCCACCACCTGCAGCGGCTCCAGCTGGAGCAACTGGGGCCACAGCTCACGCAGCTCCGCCGGCTCCAATCCGGTCTTGGTCGGATCGGGACGAAACTTGACCTGAATCAGAACCCTGGGGCTCAGGTCCTCTTCTGCCGCAATCCGCTGCAGGCGGAGGGCCAGATCCAGGCTGTCGAGCGAATGAATCGTGCCGAAGGCCCGCAGCACGGCGCGGGCCTTGTTGGGCTGGAGACGGCCAATGAAGTGCCAATCGAGGGGATCCAGATCGGCGAGCTCCGCCTGCTTGGCCACTGCCTCCTGCAGGCGGCTTTCGCCGAAACTGCACTGGCCTAGACCTACCGCCTCACGGATCCTTGCTGCCGGCTGGCCCTTGCTCACCGCCAGCAAACGGGTGCCAGGAGGAAGGGCCGTCCGAATCGCGGCCAGCCGGGTGGCCAGATCAACGGGCTTTCCGCCTTCAACAGGCCTTTCGCCATCAACAGGCTTTCCGCCATCAACAGGCTTTCCGCCATCAACAGCCATGGCCAGAGCACTCAGATGAAGGTCTGGTCAAACAATTGGCGCCAATGGGCATGAATCTCAGGGCCCTCACGCCGGGCGCGAGCCAGGTTTTGCTCGGCAAAGTGACGGGCATCCATCAAGGGAACAACCTCAAAAGAGGCCCCTCGCTGGTGGAGCGTCACCACAAAAAAGATGCGCTGGGCATAGAGCGTGGCGTACAAATCCCTTGACTCCGCTACCGGAGCCACCCGGTAAAGCATCCCGAAGGTGGGGTGATTGAGATAACGCTCTGCGCTCAAATCATTGCGCTTGGTCGCGCCGGCTACTGCAGCCATTAAAGATCACCGACTTTCCAGCGCATCACACCCAGGACCAGCAAGCCCAACAAGGCCAGGCCATTCAGGCGTCCTCCGGCTTTGGCGGGCTGATGCAAATGCTCGGGGGGCATCCACTGGCCGCCACGGGCGAGCAGGGCTTCTGCCCCCTGCTCAGCTCGCAGCAGCACATTGGCCAGCAACCGCTCCCCCACCGCCAGCACCAGGCCCAGGCCGCCTTTCCAGCCCAACCCCTTGAACTGGATAGCCCGGGTGGCCACAGCGCGCACCAGGTTCTGGAGTTCCTCCTGCACCAGCGGCAGAAAGCGCAGCGAGAGCAACAGGGTGAAGCCAAGCCGCTGCACCGGCCAACCCAACCGTCCCAGGGGAGCCATGGCCCAGCTGATCGCCCACACCAACTGCTCGGGGGCAGTACTGAGCAGCAGCAAGTTGGCGCTGTGCACCAGGGTGAACAACAACGTGGCGCCGTTGATGCCGAGCTCGGCTGAGCGGCGGGTCACCACCACCGGCCCAACGCGAAGCACCACCCAGGGCAGGCCGGCTCGCTCGGCCGGCGGCAGCTGGGGCGCCGTGCTCTCGAGCCGTAGCTCGGTGGGGGGGCGCTGCAGCGGAGCGGGCGGCAGAGCCCCAGTCGGCAGCGCCGCGGCCAACAGCCCCACCGCCAAGGCCAGCGCCGCCAGCAGCACCACACTGCGGCGCCAGAGGCGCGCCGGCAAACCGCTCAACGCCGTGATCAGCAGCAGCAGGCCCACCAGGGCCAGGCGCCAGATCGCCCCCGCCAAGATCGGCGTCACCAAAAAGGCGACGCTCCAGGCCAGCTTCAGACGCGGATCCAGCCGCCGCAGCCAGCTGGCCACAGGGCGCCCATCGGGGGCACGATCATCAACGTATTGACCGATCGGAAGTTGACGCAGCCAGTCCATTCAGAGGGGTCCCACCTGCATCTGCGCCGTGCCGACTTCAGCGACCCCGATTCTGCTTGGCGAGGTCGCGCTCGGCATCACGCTGCTGTTTGCCCCGCCAGAAGAGCTTGATGGGGGTGCCCTCAAAGCCCACCCCCTCGCGAATCTGCCGCTCCACATAGCGGCGGTAGGTGTCGCCGAAGAGCTTGGGATCGTTCACAAACAACGTGAAACTCGGTGGCCGCACTGCCACCTGGGTTCCGTAATAGAGCTTGCCCTGCCGGCCCCCACGGCTGGTGGGCGGTGTGCGCCAGCTGAGCGCCTCGGTGAGCACCTCGTTGACCACCGAGGTGCTCACCCGGCGGCGGTGCTGCTCCACCGCCAGCAGGGCCAAGGGGAAAATCGCCTGCACCCGCTGGCCGCTCAGGGCCGAGGTAAACAGCATCGGTGCCCAGTCGAGAAAATAGAGCTTGGCGCGCAGCTCCTTTTCCATCGCCGGCATGGTGTGGCTGTCTTTTTCGATGGCGTCCCATTTGTTGACCACGACCACACAGGCGCGGCCGTCCTCTTCGATGCGGCCCGCCAGGCGCTGATCCTGTTCAGTGACGCCGTCGAGGGCATCGATCACCAAGACGCACACATCACTGCGCTCAATCGCCTTGAAACTTCGGTTGATGCCAAAATATTCGGGCCCATAACTGACACTGCGGCGGCGGCGAATGCCGGCTGTGTCGAGCAGTTTCCAGGTCTTGCCCTCGCGATCGAGCGTGGTGTCGATCGTGTCGCGGGTGGTGCCGCGAATCGGGCTCACAATCGCCCGGTTCTCACCGCACACAGCGTTGAGCAGGCTCGATTTGCCCACATTGGGCCGTCCGATGATGGCCAGCTGGATCGGCTCTTCACTCTCCTCCTCTTGGGTGACCGGCAAAAACTCGATCACCTGATCGAGCAAGTCGCCCGTCCCGGCGCCATGGATCGCCGAAATCGGATGGGGCTCACCCAGTCCAAGGCGCCAAAACTCGGCCGCCATCGACAGGCCCGCATCGGGCGATTCACACTTGTTGACCGCCAGCAGCACCGGCACGGCCTGGCCCCTGAGCCATTCAGCAATCGATTGATCGGCATCGGTGCAGCCCTGCTGCCCGTCGACGATCACCAACGCAACCGTCGCCTCAGCCAGGGCAAGGTTGGCCTGCTCACGAATTTCAGGCAGAAATTCACTGTCGTCGTCGAAGACCAGACCCCCGGTATCAACCACCCGAAAGGTGCGATCCGCCCAGTACCCCTCTTGATAGGTGCGATCACGCGTCACCCCGGGCTGGTCGTGAACGATCGCCTCCCGGCTTCGGCACAGCCGATTCACAAGAGTGGATTTGCCCACATTGGGGCGGCCAATGATGGCCACAACCGGAAGCGCCAAGGCCGCTTATCTCAACAACATGTCGTGCTTCGACCCTAGCGGGGTGTCCCCTACCCCCTTAGCGCACCGGCAGATCGCCGGGGTGGCCAGCCACGGGATCGGCCGGCACGGCCAACAACGGCGGCAACGGACCACTGGGGTTGAGGGGTTGACCGCGCCCGGACAGATCAGCCAGCAGCCAGTTGACGGCCGTGGCCCGACGGGTACGGCGCGGATAGAGCTCCCCGAGCGTGTATCCGGCAAAACCGAGCTGCTGCTTGAGCTGCTGCTTGAGGTCTTTCGGGATTGAGCGGGTGAGGGCCACGCTGGCGGGCCGCTCGGCAATGACCTGGGGAGCGAGGGGAAAGGACTCCCGCCAGGCCGCGCTGGTGGCCGGGCCCGCGCTCCAGGTGCCGGAGCCATCGGGCTCGTAGCCCAGGCGCGGCCAGATCAACTCACACACGAAGCGGTCACTGGTGCGATCGGCCAGCACCGCTTCCAGCAGCTGGCGGCTCAGGGGGTAGGCGGCGGGAGCGGCTTTCACAGGGAGGCAGGGGCCTGGAGCCCCACCAATGGCACGTTCCATCCTCGACGCATCGCATCGCACCCCATCGCACCGCATTGCATTGCATTGCATTGCATCGCATTGCACCCATCACGCCGCCCGCCCCAGCCCCCAGGGGGCGCCCCGAAGGCCAAACAAGGACCTGTCAAAAGCCTGGCGAAGCTGGCGATTGCGGTCTAGACCACGAGCTGGACCCCGCCCCATTCTTCGCAGGCCCCACCATCACCGCTCCAGTTACTTCTGCAGTGACTTCTGCCGTCACTTCCCCTGTCACGGCCTCCACACCAACCTTCTCAACATCGCCCGTGACGAGCCTCACCGCAGCCCATGCGGCCCGCCTGGCGGCACCGCTGGAGCTGGCTGGGCGGGGCACACCGCGCACCCTGCACTGCCGGGTGTTGCAGTCGCCACTGGCGGGAGTGAGCGACCAGATCTTTCGGGGCTTGGTGCGGCGCTGGGCCCCCGACGCCCTGCTGTTCACCGAAATGGTCAACGCCACCAGCCTGGAGCTTGGCCACGGCAGGTTCAAGATCGACGCGTTGGCCGCGGAGAACGGCCCGATCGGGGTGCAGCTCTTTGACCACCGTCCGGCGGCCATGGCCGAGGCCGCCCGCCGCGCCGAAGCAGCCGGCGCCTTTCTGATCGACATCAACATGGGCTGCCCGGTGCGCAAAATCGCACGCAAAGGCGGCGGCAGCGGCCTGATTCTTCAACCCGAACTGGCGGCCCGAATTGTGGACGCCGTAGCCGCGGCCGTGACAATTCCGGTCACGGTCAAAACCCGCCTGAGCTGGTGCCACGTCGAGGTGCCGGGCGGAGCCCATGGCTTTGCCGAGGCCAGTGGCTTTGCCGAGGCCAGTGCCCAACCCGCCATCATGGCCGCCACAGCCTGGTGCCGCCAGTTGGAAGGCGCCGGTGCCCAGCTGCTCACCCTGCATGGCCGCAGCCGGGAGCAGGGCTTCAAGGGCCGTGCCAACTGGCACGCCATCGCGGCGGTGAAGCGGGCGCTCACGATTCCACTGATCGCCAATGGCGACATCACCAGCCCCGCCGAGGCCTTGCGGGCCCTGGAACTCACGGCGGCCGACGGCGTGATGGTGGGTCGGGGCACCATGGGTGCCCCCTGGTTGGTGGGTCAGATCGCTGCGGCCCTGGCCGGCCGCCCCGTGCCCACCACACCCGGGCCTGCGGCCAAATTGGCCCTGGCGGCTGAACAGCTCCAGGCCCTAGTGGCCGCCCGCGGTGACCACGGCCTGCTGATCGCCCGCAAGCACCTGAGCTGGACCTGCACAGGATTTACCGGCGCGCCCCAACTACGCCACGCCTTAATGCGCGCGCCCACGCCGGCTGCGGCGCTGGCGCTACTGGCCGCGGCGCAAGAGCAGGAGCAAGCGCTCTAGGGCAGCACGGCAGGCCAGCCCTGACGAATCAGCAACAACGAGAAATAGGGCTGCTCCTCGGCCGGCACGGCAGCGGCCGCTGCCAGCAGCTGCTCGGGCCAGCCCACCCGCTGTGCAAACAGGGCCGCATCGAGCAGGCCCCGCGTTGCAAGCAACGGCCGCACCCAGGCCCAGCGGTGGCCCAGCTTGAGCAGGGCCAAGGTGGTCTGGGCCTCTGGAGCAGCAGCGCAGCCAGATCCCGCTGCCGCCCAGTCGAGCAGGGCCTCGAGCTCGGCGGGGCTCTCGGGAGTGGGTCGAATCAGCAGCCCTTCGCCCTGGAGCGCCAGGGGCCAGGGAATCGCAGGCGCGGCGGGCCCTCCGAGCTCTGAGGCCGCCGCCGCCGCCGCCGCCACCGAACTGATCCCTGGGATCACCCGCACCGGGCAACCCGGATGCCACGCGGCCAGGGCCAGCAACACGTAGCTGCAGCTGGCAAACAGCGACGCATCGCCTTCGCACAGCAACACCACCGCATGGCCGGCGGCCACCTCGGCCGCCAGGGCAGCGGCGGCGACACGCCAGGCGAGGCGGCGCGGCTCAGCCTCCGCCACCATTGGAAACACCAGTGGTAGCTGGCGTTGCTGGTGGCCGATCCAGGGCGCCGCGATCGTGGCGGCCATGCCGATGCCGCCCTCGCGCGCCACCGGATAGGCCACCACCGTGGCGGCCTCGATCGCCCGAACGGCCGCCACGGTGAGCAGCTGGGGGTCACCGGGCCCCACCCCCAACAGGGTGAGGCCGGCGCAGGGCTCGGCCTGTTGCATGGGCTTGATGGTGTCGGATCCCGATCGGATCTTTCTACGGTGAAGCCTGCCCAAGCAGCACCGGCAGTTCCATGGTCCACCGTTGAACGCCCTCTGGCCCTGGTTGCTGCTGCTCTGGCCCCTGGCCCTGAGCCGGCGTGAGGAGACCCGCTATCGCATTTGGGCCCGCCGCAGCGTCTTGCTGCTGCTGGTGGGTCTCACCCTCCGCTACCTGCACTGGCGGCTCACGGCCAGCCTCAACCTGGCCAGCCCGGCCAGCACCAGCTTGAGCTGGCTGCTGCTGCTCGCGGAGGCCTGGTTGCTCCTCAGCGGCCTACTGCCGCTGCTGCTCGGCTGGCGAGCCTTTGACGATGGCCGCGCCGCCGCTGATGCCGCCGCAGCCGCGTGGCGCGTTGGCAGCTGGCGTCCCACGGTGGCGGTGCTGGTGCCCACCTGCGGTGAACCGTTGGCCGTGCTCGAGCGGTGCCTGGTGGGCTGCACGGGCCTGAGCTACCCACACGCGCAGGTGTGGGTGCTCGATGACAGCCAGCGGCCCGAGGTTGAGGCGCTGGCCCAACGCATGGGCTGCGGTTACTTGAGCCGCGGCCAGAGCCACGGCGCCAAGGCCGGCAATCTCAATGCCGGCCTGGCTGCCACCACCAGCGAGCTCGTCGCCGTCTTTGATGCCGACTTTGTGCCCCAACAGCACTTTCTCGAGCGCACCATCGGCCTGCTAGCCGAACCCAAGGCCGCCCTGGTTCAAACGCCCCAGGTGTTCTTCAACGCCGACCCGCTGATGCGAAATCTGGCGATGGAGGGCTGGATGTTGCCCGACGAAGACAACTTTTACCGCTGGATTGAACCGGTGCGCAGCGCCTGGGGAGCTGTGGTGTGCGCGGGCACGTCCTTTGTGGTCAAACGGGCTGCACTGGCCGATGTGGGCGGCTTCAACGAAGCGGCCCTCAGTGAAGGCTTTGTGACTGGCATTGCCCTCTTGGGCCACGGCTGGCAGGTGCGCTATCTCGGCGAACCCCTGAGTGCCGGTCTGGCCGCCGAAACCTTGCTCGACTTTGTGCGCCAACGCCAGCGCTGGGCCGCTGGAACCCTGCAGAGCCTCAGGCTGCCCCAGGGCCCACTGCGCCAGCCGGGCTTGGGCTGGGGCCAACGTCTGGCCCTGCTCGAAGGCTGTTTGCACTGGCTCAACCAGCTTCCACGGCTGCTGCTCCTGCTGATGCCCCTGAGCTACGGGCTGCTGGGAATCGCGCCGATTTTGATCAGCCGCGAGGGGTTGCTGGGCCAACTACTACCGCTTTGGGCCGGCCTGCTTCTGAGCGTGGGTTGGCTGAATCGCCGCAGCCGCCATGCCCTGCTCACTGAGCTGCCCAATTGGGTGCTCGCAGTTCCGCTGGCCACCACCGTGGCCGCCAGCCTGCTGGGTCGCTTTGGCGGCTTTCGGATCACCCCCAAACAGCAGCCCCGTGAGCACGGCGGCGCGGCGCCCCTGCTGGCCCTTCCGCTGTTGTTGCTGCTGGCGCTCAATGGCCTCAACCTGATCAGCCTGGGACGGGCGCTGGCCGGGGGCGGGGCGGGCGGTGCCAGCGGTGCCAGCTCAGCCTCGCTCCAGCTGGGATTGACCTGGGCCCTGCTCAATCTGCTGGGCCTGCTTGTAGCGCTGCGGGCCTGCTGGGACTGCGCCGATCGCGATCCTCAACCCTGGCTGGCGGTGCCCCAGTTGCGCGGTGTGCTCTGCCCAGCCCAGCCTGCTGATGCTGCTGCTGCTGCCACTGCTGCTGCTACGGCTGCGTGCTTTGAGGTCCACGTGGAGGCGATCAGTGAGCGCGGCGCCGACCTGCAGCTCGACGCCCCGGCTGCTGTTGCACGCCCCCAACACTTGCAGCTCAGCACGGCAAGGGCCGTGATCACCCTGCGCTGTGACGTCACAGATGGACCCAAGCACGGCCGCATCAGCGTGCGCTGGTCAGATGGTCAGGGCGAAACTCTGCTGCAACTGCGGCGCTGGTTGTTGTGCCGGCCCGGCTGTTGGCAACAACGCGGCGCGGCCCATGAGGCCAGCGCTCTACTGGCCCTGTTCAAGCGCTTGGTACAGCCGCCCCGGCGGCTGGCGGCGGGGCGGCGGAGCCTTGTGTGGCAGGCACCGGACAGCGGCGTGCGCTGAAATCACAGCGATCGATGGCCGACCTCTGCCAGCTCAGCGGAACCTCCAGCAGGTCGCGGGTGCCAGTAATGCCCTGCACCGCCAACAGCACGCTGATCAACACCGTGGCGGTGATGTGCAGACGGCGCACGCGCAGCGAGCGCTGAATGTCGGGCCGGGCCGCCGTGGTCCACAGCAACAGGCCGGTGAGCAAAATGCCGGCCCAATAGTGGGACGCCCAGAAGCTGCTGCTCAAGGGATTGTCAGACAGGCGCCAGATCTCGCTTTGGCTGCCAAGGCCAAGCAGGCCGATCCAGCACAGCAGGGCAAAACTGGCGCGCCCCAGGGGCGCACGCACCTGCCACAGCGCGATCAGGCTCACCAGGCTCCCGACCCCCACGAGGAGCAACTGCAGCAAGCGCCCTACCCCGCCAGCAAAGGCGGCGGGATCGGCAAAAAATTTGCTGCCAAAGGTGTTCATCAGGGCGATCAGCACCGCCACCACCACGGCGCCGGTGAGCCAGCGGCCGTGGTCACTGTGCTCGACGGGCACCTGAATGGGCTGCTGGCTGATGCCGAGCCGCCTCTCCCGCACCAGAATTCCCAGACGAACCGTGGCGCCGACCACGGGATAGATGAACAGGATGGCCAGCACGGGGTGAACCAGGGCCAGCCAGTCGATTGCCGTCATCGGCCCAAGGGAGGGGGTTTCGGTTGCGTTTCTAGATTGGCCAAAATTGCAGCCGCTGGCATCCATGAGCCTTCTGGCCATTTACGACCATCCCGCCACCACCGCCTCCTCAACCGCTGCAAGCACGGAGCAGGCCATTCCTGACAGCCACCCCCAACCCAAAAGGATCAGCAGCGACGGTGCGGTGATCCAAGCGGAGCTGGCCGCCCGTGGGATCGGCTTTCAGCACTGGCCCGCCCCGGTCGAGCTCAGCCCCCATGCCGAACAGGCTGAAATCCTGGCTGCCTATGCGGCCGAGATCACCCGGGTGCAGGCCGAAGCCAGCTACGGCACTGTGGACGCAATCCGCATGACCCCGGAGCACCCCGATCGCGCGGCCCTGCGCCAGAAGTTTCTGTCAGAGCACACCCACGGCGAAGACGAGGTGCGCTTTTTCGTCGAGGGCCGCGGCCTGTTTTGCCTCCACATCGGCGATGAGGTGTTGCAGCTGGTCTGTGAACAAAACGACTGGATCCGTGTGCCGGCCGGCACACGCCACTGGTTTGACATGGGCGAGACCCCTCAATTCTGTGCCGTGCGCTTCTTCAACAACAGCGAGGGCTGGGTGGCCCAATTCACGGGTGATCCCATCGCCCAGGGCTACCCCCTGCTCGATCAGCTGATCAAAGCCGCAGATACCCAATGAGCACGCGTCAGCGCCTTGTGTTGCAGGTGGTGGTGGCCGCTGCCTGCCTCTGGCTGCCCGATGTCATCGCCCGACAGGTGGGTCTTGCCCGGGCCGCTGGCCTGTTGAGCCTGGCCAACCTGGCCGCCCTGGTGATCAGCGTGCGCCTGGGCTGGCGCCAGGCCCTGTGGGGGAGCCTCGCCCTCGCCCTGCTGAGCGTTCCGGCGGTATTGAGCCAGGGCGATCTGCTGGCCGCCACGGGGTTGTTGACACTGACGGCCTGCGCTCTGGGCATCACGATCCGCTGGCAGCTCCAACCGGTCTATTGGTTGCTGATGGTGAGCCTCTGCATGCTGGTGGTCGACCTGCCCCTGCCGGACGCCGGCCCGGTCGAATTGACCAAGCTGACCGTTCTGCTGATGCTCAGCTGCAGCCTGACCGCGCGGGTTCAAAGCTGGCTCATGCCCCGGAGCGCCACCACGAGCGAGGCGCCGCTAACGGTCCAACACAGCTGGCGGCGCAGCCTTGGCTACGGCCTGCTGCTGGGCACGACCACGCTGATCACCACCCCGATCGCCATGCAACAGCACTGGCACACCACAGGGCTGTGGTTGATCCTGACCCCCATCTTGGTGATCCGTCCGTTTGTGAAGGATGGCTGGCGCGTCGCCCTCAATCGGTGCCTGGGCAGCATCGCCGGAGTGCTGCTGGTGCATCTGCTGGCGCTGGTGCTACCCCCGGCCCTTCCCCTGCAGGTGCCAGCGATCGCCCTGGGAGCAACGGCCGCTCTGATGGGGGCCAAGCACGGTCCCCCGGTCCTGTTTGTGGTGCTGTTGACAGCCACCATCGTGCTGTTCAACAGCAGCGATTCGAGCCTGTTGTTCATGGCCGACCGCCGCCTGGAGGCCAACCTGATCGGCATTGGCGTCGCCCTGGGGGTCCTGGCCCTGGCCCATCCAAGTGAACACCTGCTCACGCGTCATCGGGCAGCCAATGGTTCGTGAATCGGCCAAGAACCCCTGGATGAGGCAGCCCCCGAAGCGCCGTGATCCACCAACACGAGGCCGGCGGAGAAACGGCCCCACGATCGCTTCATGAGCATGTGGATGGTGAGCTCAACGTTGCCATTCCCCCTGCTCCTGCAGCAACACCTTGCCGGCCTGGGTCACCGTGAGCAATCCGTCTTCGCTCACCTCATAGATCACGTTTCCGTTAGCAAAGCGATAACCCAGGAACCGGCAAGGCGTCTGGCCATCGGCACAGATGCTGTATTCAGTGCTACCTGTGAGGCTGATCGCCGCACCCGTTTCACGATCCTCGCCCCTGTAACTCACCTGATCACACACCACAGTGCCCTCCGGGCAATGGCGCTCCACCACAATGCGAAAACTGGGGGTGAGCAACGCATCACCAGCCGAGGCTTGCGAGGGGGCATCGGCGAAGTCCTGGGATGCCTGATCGTCGCGGCTCAGCAGACTGCGAAGTAGGGGCTTCAACCTGGGACCTGCCTCGCCCGAGGCTTGTGGGTACTGAAGATCGCCGATGCGCCACTCACCATCCGTGCGCCGCAGCCAAACCTGAATCGGCATCTCCTTGGTGCGTCCTGGCCCCAGCCCTGCCTTCACCAGCAGACGCGCCTTCAACTGATCACCGCTGGCACGACAATCCACGAGGCGAAAGCCATAGGAGCTGACCTGAGCCCCATTAAAGGGATCAATATCCAGAAAAGCCGACGCCGGGGGCTGCAAACGAAAGGCCGCTTGGAGGTCCTCATAGAGCGCTGGCTCCAACAGGTCCTCCTGTTGATCCAAGTGGTCGCGGTAGGCATCCCCCGCGCCGATGTACCAGCTGTAGAGCTGCGTGATGGTGTCGGCCGCCTGCGGCGGGCAAACCGATGCGGCGGGCGTCGCCGAGGCACAACCCACCACCGCGCTGATCAGGCCGATCAGGGCCACAACGGTGGGCAGTTCACGGGAAGCCCGCAGTGTCATGACAGGTTCAGGCATCAATCGAGCGTTCTCCTGGTGCGTAGGGATCCGGGGCGCCAACAAAAGCGCAGGGGCCTGACGTGAACTGACCTTGAGCGGTCAGCATCAGGCTTACAACAGCTACGGGCATCGAGAGCGGAGACAGCCACGGCAACCGAGACATGCCGCTGCCAAGACTGGGACCGTGCAAAGACTCGGACCGTGCCGAGACATGGACCGAGCCAAGACTCGGACCGTGCCCCGACGGACCGCGCCCCGACCGGCCGGCGAGGCCAGATCCAGGCCATCCAGTGGCATGAGCCAGGGGCCCCCACCCTCTTGTTCAAGCCGCAAACCGGGCCGGAGGTGGCGGAGGTTCAATGGCGCAACAAGCGCCAGCCCAAGCACACCCAAAAAGCATCAATCAGCTTTGCAGCGAATTAATGCATGCAGAACTAGTCTCTTTGACTGCCTCAACAAACAGCTTTACAGTGTCCTTGCTAATAGGCTCGTCAGTGGACTGTTTTTCTAGATCTTCTAGAATTTTATTATAAGCATTGGCAAGATTTTGCACTGGGGCCGCTTCATCATCCGCCTTGATTCCCACCTCAATCTCGTCAAGCCTCTTGACTACAGATCCCAATCCATCCAAGAACGTCGGGTCTGAGAGTTTTCCTTCCTTTTCGGCCTTTTCGATACTTTCTCCACCTTGCTTCATCAGTTCCATGACCTCTGGACACGCACTTGCAAGAGTGTCGCCAGCTGGCGGGACCGGCTTGGATGAGTTCGATACTGAACCACCACAGCTTGCCAAGGTCATCATCAAAGCCAATGCGGAAGCAGCCTTCAAAAAAGCCATTAAATTGAGATTGAAAGATTTTTAACTTTTTCATGCTAACATAATTTCTGCTGATTTTTGCCAAGAATCAGGTGGGTTTGGCGCCCAAGCTGAATTGAGGCGGAGTTTTCCCCCTCAAAGGAACTCCCACCCGATGATCACGCGAAACAATGGAGTTACCCCGATCTGATGAACCGTGATCAGGATCACGCAGCGTTGATTGCGCGGGCGGTGATTGCACGGGCAGTGATTGACGGGCAGCGATGAACTGCTTGCTGCTTAAGGTCGACCTGACTGAGTTAACCGATCGCTGAATCAGGATGTTGCGATGCTGAAAGGATTGAAGATCAATAAGCCAACCGAAGGCGGATTAGTTCCGCCGACCGAGGAGATGTATTAATTTAAAACATCAAATCAATAACTTGATGGATCAAATGACACACAAGGCCCTAGTCTAATTAAATAATCCGAGGATGGAAGCGCCACCCATGCAAACCCCTAAATTGCTCGACAATCCGCACATCGTATTAACCTACTTTGCAATTCCTGGAGCCGCCGAGCGCGTACGACTTGCGCTATGGCTTGGGGGAATTAAATTTGAAGACGTCCGCATCCCATTTGCCAAATGGCCTGAATTCAAAAGTCTTACCCCCTACGGGCAACTCCCGGTGATGTCGATTAACAAAAGCGCATGGATTGCTCAAAGCAATGCGATGCTGCAATACGTGGGAACACTGGTCCCTTCTCTTTGTCCCGCCGATCAGTTTCTACAGGTTCAAGAAGCCATCGGACTCATCGATGACTTTGAACGCGCGTGGAGGCCCAGTGTCAGCTTGGCGCTCGAGCCAGAAAAATTGGGCTACGGCATAACAGAAGCGACGGCGTCGTTCATCAAAGGGAGTCCCGAATTAAACGACACAATCAAATCGCTTCGAGAGGCATTCCTAGACAATGAAATGCCTAAGTATTGCGGCTTCTTCGCAAAGATGACTGAGAATAATGGCGGTCCATTTCTTTGCGGTTCCAAGCCTACCTTGGCAGATTGCTGCCTTGTGCCCTTACTTGAACGATACACGCTCGGCTTTGTTGATCACATACCGATGGAAACGCTCGATACCTATCCAGCGATGACAAAGTACCTAGCCGCATTCAAGGCCTTGCCCCAAATTCAAGCCTATGAGCAATACTTAGCAGGCATGCCTCATGCTTGAAAGGATGCCAAAGGCGCCTCTAGCGCAAGGACGACGCTCGACCATGAAAGATTGCATGGTGAATGGAGACGCCACGTTTGAATGGCATTCGATGTTTCGGATCCGTTCTACTGAGCTGTCAGACTTAAACCGCCAGCCGGCCTCACGTTGATACGACGCGTCAATCCTCAGGCCAGCGAGCGCCGCCCAGCTTTCCAACTCACTGAAAGCGGGACGGCGCTTTGACCCTCCCTGATCGGGCTGGGCGGATCGACGAGGCGTAGCCGAGTGCGCCGGTGGCCGTCCTGCACTGCCGCCAGCCTGAAAAATCCTTCTCCCTTCTGAGCGCTCGGTTCCCCTTGCGACGCTGGTTGCGGCACTGTTTGTGGCGCTGGGCCAGTTAAGCCATCTCATTGCTGGTGAGCCGACCCTATTCAGGGGGCCAAATGGGAAATAGCTGGCAAACAGCTTTAGCTCCCCAGCTCCACCCCAACAGAATGCATGCGCACCTGCTCCGGAGATGCCAATTCCCCTGTGAGAGCCTCAGCTTCCACCAGCGCCAGCTGCTCCAGCCGCGCCACGGTGGCCTCGCGACCAAAGCGAGCTTCGGCGAGCAGCCAATAGAGGCCAAAGTGGCGCGCTTCGCTGGCCAGCAGCTCGCCATAGAGCCCCTGAAGCTCAGCGTCAGGGCTGTGGGCGGCCAGCAGGGCCATGCGCTCGTGGCTGCGGGCCTCAATCAGGCCAGCCACGAGATAGCTATCGAGCATGCGAGCCGGTTCATCGCGGCGAACCGCTTTGCCCAGGGCGCCGCCATAGCTGGGGGCGGGCAAGGGCCGCAGGGCCATGCCGCGGCCCTTCAACAGGGCAAGCACCTGCTCAAAATGCTCCAACTCTTCACGGGCCAAGGGGCTGAGCCGCTCGCCCAGGCCCGGCTCAGCCGGATAGCGAAACATCAATTGCAGGGCAGCTCCAGCAGCCTTGCGCTCGCAGTGGGCGTGGTCGATCAGAACCAGATCGGGGCGGGCGATGGCCGCATCGAGCCAGGCCTTGCTGGTGGGAGCCCCCAACCACTTGACCGTGGCGGCCATTAGCCCACCTCTCGCAGCCGTGCCACGAGGCCCTCGAGGCCCAGCACGTAGCTGGTGGGGCCAAAGCCGCTGATCACCCCCAGGGCCTTGTCGGCCAAATAGGAGTGCTGTCGAAAGGCCTCGCGGGCATGCACGTTGCTCAAGTGCAACTCCACAAAGGGAATCGCCACCCCCAGCAGGGCATCGCGCAGGGCGATCGAGGTGTGGGTGAGGGCGCCGGCATTGATCAAAATGCCCTGCACCTGCCCGCGGGCCGTATGGATCCGGTCGACCAGGGCGCCCTCGTGGTTGCTCTGGAAACACTCCAGGCCCGCGCCGAGGGCCGCGGCCCGCTGGCGTAGTTCGGCCTCGATCGTCTCGAGGGTTTGGGCGCCATAGAGCCCGGGTTCACGGTGCCCCAGCAGGTTGAGGTTGGGCCCGTTGAGCAAGAGAATCTGCATCGAGGTGGCGCCCCGTGCTGCAGGCACGCCGGCTCATCTGCATCGATCGTAGGGAGCTGGGTCAGTGGGCCCATCGCTGGCTTACAGCCAGCCAGACCATGGCCCCGTGAGGGATCCGATCGACTGGTCAATTCTTCAGGTGTGGTTCGGGTCGGTGCCCGAGTGGTTAATGGGGGCGGACTGTAAATCCGCTGGCTCTGCCTACGTTGGTTCAAATCCAACCCGGCCCACCTTCCACACGCCCTTGTAGCTCAGTGGTAGAGCACTCCCTTGGTAAGGGAGAGGTCACGAGTTCAAATCTCGTCAAGGGCTTTCAACCAGATCCCTGAGCCAGCAACGCCTAGAGCGTTCCTCAACCACGGGCAGCCTCGACAACACCATGGCGATGATGGTGATCGTGTTGGTGATGCGGCTGATCCGATGCATTCTGGGAACAGATCGGATGCAGGCTCTTGAGCGCTTCATGGATTCATCGCCTGTTGGGCAACCCGCTGCCGCGCGCGGCCGCTGATTCAGAGCGGCTGCCCAGCGCCATCGCCCTGCCGATCCTGTCGTCTGACGCCCTCTCTTCGGTGGCCTATGCCACCGAGGCGGCCCTGGGGGTCTTGATTCTGGCCGGCAGTGGCGCGCTGGCGCTGGCGCTGCCGATCACCCTGGCGATCATTGCCCTGATCGCGATCGTGGTGCTCTCGTACCGGCAAACGATCGAGGCCTATCCCCAGGGCGGTGGGTCCTATGTGGTGGCCCGCGACAACCTGGGCACCCTGCCGGCCTTGATCGCCGCGGCCTCGCTACTGATTGATTACACGCTCACCGCCGCGGTGAGCCTGATGGCGGGCACCCAAGCCCTCTCCTCACTGCTACCCGAGCTGCTGTCCCACGAAACCAGCTTTGCGCTGCTGCTGCTGGGGCTGGTGGGCTGGGCCAATCTGCGCGGGGTCAAGGAGGCCGGTCGGGCCTTTGCCCTGCCCACCTACGCCTTTGTGGTGATGGTGGCGCTGTTGGCGGTGTTTGGTCTCAAGGATCTGGTCTTGGTGCACGGTTTTCAGCCCGACGCTCCGCCCCTCTTCAAGGCAGTCGAACCGCTGGGGGTCTTTCTGATTTTGCGGGCCTTCAGCTCGGGCTGCTCGGCCATGACCGGGATCGAAGCGATCGCCAACGGGGTCAAGGTGTTTCGCGAGCCCTCGGCCCGCCGGGCCCGCAGCACCATGCTGGTCATGGGCACGATGCTCGCGGCCATGTTTTTAGTGGTCAGTGGACTGGGCTTCCTGTATGGGGTGGCACCTGATCCCGATCGCACCGTGCTGGCGCAGATCGGCATGCGCGCCTTTGGCTCGGGCAGCGTGCTGCTGTGGGCGCTGCAGATCACCACCCTGCTGATTCTGGTGTTGGCCGCCAACACCGCCTTCGCCGGCTTTCCCCGTTTGGCGGCCATGCTCGCCGAAGACCGCTTTTTGCCGCGCCAGATGGGCTGGATCGGCGACCGGTTGGTGTTTCAAAACGGGATCGGCGTGCTGGTCCTCGCCACCGCCCTCATCGTGGTCGTGTGCCAGGGCAACACCACCGTGGCCGTGAACCTGTATGCCCTGGGGGTGTTCTCGGCCTTCAGCCTGTCGCAGGCGGGCATGGTGGTGCGCTGGTGGAAGCAGCGGGGCTCGGGCTGGCAGGGACGCCTCGCCCTCAATGCCCTCGGGGCGCTGGTCACCACGGTGGTGCTGCTGGTGATCGTGATCAGCAAATTTGACGAGGGCGCCTGGACCGTGGTGATCGCGATTCCAGTGCTGGTGACCCTGCTGGCCCGCATCCGCCACCGTTACCGGCAGGTGTATGCGGCGATCGCCCTGCCGCCTGGTGGCATCGACCCAGTGCAGGTCGCTGTGCGCAGCGAGCCGATTGGCAACCACAGCATCGTCTGGGTGGCCTCATTGAGCCGGCCCACCCTCGATGCCCTCCGCTACGCCGCCACCGTGTCGGACCAGGTGCAGGGGGTCTGGGTGCTGTCTGAACACGAGGATCCGGACGCCATCCGCCGCGACTGGGATCAACTGATCGGCGATGACCCCCACCTCCAGCTCTGCATCTTGGAGAGTCCCTTCTCGTCGCTGATCACCCCCTTTGCCGATTTTGTGGATGCCCAGGAAGAGGCGCACCCCCACCAGACCCTCACGATCGTGATGCCGATGGCGGTGCCCCGCTATCGCTTTGATGGCTTGTTATTAAACCAGCGGGGTATCAACATGCGCCAAGCCCTCGATGCGCGCCAAAACCGCATCTTCACCCTTGTGCGTTATTACCTGCCCGCCTAGTCACTGAGCGCTACCGCATTGCGCGCGCAGCTGGGCCCCAGGCTTGCCAGCCTGGGGGTCCATGCCCGGGCACCATGCCTGCAACAGCTCCGTTGCCCGTTGCGGTCGCTGCGATGCGCCAACCGGTCGAGCTGGGCCACACCAGGCCGCTGGCCTGGCGCCTCGACCAACTCAACCGCCTCGAGCGACTGCTGCACCAACGGCAACCGCAGGTGCTTGAGGCCCTGAAAGCCGATCTGGGCAAACCGCCCGTCGAAGCGCTGTTGGAACTCCGCACGATCCGCCAGGAGCTGCACTTCACCCGCACCCACTTGCGGGGCTGGATGGCCGACAGCAGCAGGCCTCTTGAGCTGCTCCTGCAACCAGGACGAGCCCATGTGATCCGCGAACCCCTGGGCTGCGTGTTGATCATCGGCCCCTGGAACTACCCCCTGCAGCTATGCCTGCATCCGCTGGTCAGTGCCCTGGCAGCGGGCAACACGGTGGTGCTCAAGCCCTCGGAACATGCACCGGCCACATCCCAACTACTCGCTGAGGCGCTCGGGGCAGCGTTTGCGCCTGAGGTGGTTCAGGTGGTTCAGGGGGATGGCGCCACGGCCGCGGCCCTGCTCGAGGAGCGCTTTGATCACATCTTTTTCACCGGCGGCGCCCGGGTGGGTCGACTGGTGATGACCGCTGCAGCGCGCCACCTCACCCCCGTAACCCTCGAGCTGGGCGGCAAGAGCCCCGCCATCGTGCTCGGCGACGCCAACATCGCCGTGAGCGCCCGGCGGCTGGCCTGGGGCAAGGGTCTCAATGCCGGCCAAACCTGTGTAGCCCCTGATCACCTGCTGGTCGAGGGTCCGATCAAGGAGCCCTTGCTCGTGGCGATGGCCGCGGCGATCAGGGGCTTTTACGGCGATCGCCCTCTCGACAGCCCCGACCTCGGCCAGATCATTAACCAGGTTCAGTTTGAGCGCCTCGAGGGCCTGCTGCAGGCGGCCCGCCAGGCCGGCGAGGTGCGTATCGGTGGCCGCAGCGATCCTGAGCGCCGCCGCATCGAGCCCACCGTGGTGCTCTGCACGAGCCCCGACCACCCCTTGATGCAGGAGGAGATCTTCGGGCCCATCCTGCCGGTGCTTGAGATCGCCGATCTCGAGGCGGCCCTGGCATTGATCCGGACACGCCCCAAGCCCCTGGCCCTCTATTTATTCAGCCACGACCGCCAGGCCCAGCAACGCACCCTGGCGAGCACCAGCTCAGGGGGCGTGGTGTTCAACGACGTGATTCTCCAAGCCGGAGCCCCCGCCCTGCCCTTCGGCGGGGTGGGCCAAAGCGGACTGGGCAGCTACCACGGCGAACGGGGCTTTGAGACCTTTTCCCACACGCGAACCGTGTTGGGGCGTCCCTTCTGGGGCGATCTGCCCCTGCGCTACCCCCCCTATGCCGGCAGCTGGCCACTGCTAAAAAGGATTCTGAGCTGAGCGATTCGGCTGATCAGGGCTCCTGATCAACCAGGGGACTGGAAGAGCCCAATGGGGCCCCCTATGGTTTGGCCATCTATCCGTGGTGCTCATGCGACGCACGTTTGCAGCCCTGGCCCTAGCGGTGGTGTTGCCCGCGGGCGCTCTGTTGGCTCCCGGCGCCCGCGCCGATGTGGTGGTGAAACCGGGTGAAACCCTCTCCGAAATCGCCGATCGCAATGGGGTGAGCCTCAACCGCCTCATGCAGGCCAATGGCATCCGCGACGCCAACATGGTCGTCGCCGGCACCCGCCTGGTGATCCCTGGCTCGGGAGGCTCCGGCTCGAGCGGCGGCCGTCCCAGCAAGGGGGGCAGCACCACCGTGCGCAGCGGCGAAACCCTCTCCGAAATCGCCGATCGCAACGGGGTGAGCCTCAACCGCCTCATGCAGGCCAATGGCATCCGCGACGCCAACATGGTCGTCGCCGGCACCCGCCTGGTGATCCCTGGCTCGGGAGGCTCCGGCGCCTCCCGAGCTGCCACCGCAACGGGCTCCTACACGGTGAAGAGCGGCGAGACCCTCTCCGACATCGCCGATCGCATGGGCACGAGCGTGGACCGGCTGATCCAGCTCAACGGCATCAGCAACCCCAACATGGTGGTGGCCGGCACCCGCCTGAGCGTGCCGATGCGGCCTGGTGCCGGCCGCGCTGCGACCACCACAACCCGACCGGTCAACCGCCAGGCCCGCGAGCACGTGGTGCGCTCGGGTGAAACCCTCTCCCACATCGCCGACGACTACGGCACCAGCGTCGAGAAGCTGATTGCTCTCAACCAGATCAGCCAGCCCGATGTGGTGGTGCCAGGAACCCGACTCAAGCTTCAGGCACCACCGCCGCCCAAGCCCAAACCCAAGCCCGTCGCCGCCAAACCCAAGCCGGTTGCCGCCAAACCCAAACCCGCCGTCATCAAACCTGCCGTCATCAACCCCGCCACGGCCGTGGCCCCCAAGCCCGCTGTGAAACCTGCCGTGAAGCCCGCTGTGAACCCCGCAACAGCGAGCACGACAGCGACCACCACCTCCACCTCGACCTCCATCTCCAGCTCCACCTCCACATCCACCGCCCCCATCGCGACAACCGCGACACCCCTGTCAACCACCAAACCAGCCACAGCAGCGATCGCCGCCAAGCCAGCCACCAGCCAAGCCGCTTCAGCAGCCCCAACCCCAACGGTCACCCAAGCCCCATCCCGGGACGCAGCAGCCAAGCCGATGGTGGACACGGCCAAGCCAACCTTGACACCCACCAAAGCCAGCGTTGCTGTGACCAGCGTTGCTGTGGCCAGCCCGACCATCACCAAACCAGCAACCACCAAACCAGCCACCGCCAAACCAGCCACCTCAACGGTGGCCGCCCGCAAACCCCTGGGTTCCGACTGGCGCACCTACGGCCCCATGCAGGTTGACTGGGCCAACTGGCAGACCATGGGCGGCAGCTTTGTGGCCCCCAGCCTGGGCAGTGATGGCAAACCCCACTACCTGGCGATCAACTGTGGCGCCCGCAAGCTCAATGCCACGAGCCAGTCGGGTCAATGGAAGACCTGGGATGCACCCCAAACCGATTTCGAGCAGCAGCTCGTGAGCGACCTCTGCAAGAGCAAAGGCACCTGAGCGAGCTGATTACAGGCGACTCAACCCGCCAGCTCTCACCGCAGGGAAGCCGCCCAGTGCAAGGGCCAGGGCCGCCGCAGGTAGTGGCGGCCCGTGGAGCGCAGGTAGAGCCGCTGGGAGCCATCGTCACTCTCGGAGAGCAGCTCCTCCTGCACCAGCCGCCGCGCCAACCAGCCCCAGCGAACGTCACGCTGGGGCTCCTGCTCGCGCAGCTCATCAGCCAGCAGCCGAAGTTCGCGGCCATGGCGCTGCTCGAGCGCGGCCAGCACCTGGGTGGCCAAGGGTGACCAATCCTGCAGCCGGCGGGCCGGCGCAGCCCGGCAGTTGTCACAGCGGCCACAGGGAGGCACCAGCTCGCCAACAGCCAACAACAGAGCCTGCTCGCGACAGCCCTCCCCTTCGGCCACCGCCTCCATGCGCCGCAGCTGGCGTTGGGCCAACTCCTGCCGGCGTTGATCAGCTTGGGCCGCCATCGCCCAGCCCAGGCTGATGCGATCGCCCGGGGAATACAGCACCAAACAATCGGCCGGAAGGCCGTCGCGGCCGGCACGCCCCGACTCCTGCAGATACCCCTCGGCGCTGGGAGGCAGGGCGAGATGGAGCACCAGACCCACGTCGGGCCGGTCCACCCCCATCCCAAACGCCACGGTGGCCACCAGCACTGGCTCGGGCTCCCGCTGAAAATGCTCCAGCGCCAGCTGGCGGCTCTCTGGATCCATACCGGCGTGATAGGCGATGGCCCCCAACCCCGCCCCGGCCAACCGCTGGGCCCAAGCCTCCACCGCCCGGCGGGTGCGGGCATAGATCAACTTGGCGCCGCGGGCTCGGGCCAGGGTGGCGAGCACCAGGGGAAGGGGCTCCTCAGGGCGCAGCTGCATGGCGTAGGCCAGGTTGGAGCGCTGGGCCGAACGCACCTGGATCAGGGGGCGCCGCAGCTGCAGCAGGCGGATGATGTCGGCCCGAACCTGGGGGGCAGCCGTGGCGCTTAATGCCACCAGCGGCACCCCCGGGCACAGGGCCCGCAAGCTGCCCAGGCGGCGGTAATCGGGCCTGAAGTCGTGGCCCCAGGCACTGATGCAATGGGCCTCATCGACCGCCAGGGCCACCAGCCGGCCCTCCCCATGCTGATCTTCGAGCATCTGGCGGGTGGACTCGAGCTGCAGCCGCTCCGGAGCCAAATACAGCAGGCGAAGTCGCCCCTGCCGCAGCCGTTGCTGCAGATCGATCCGCTCGGGAGCTGCCAAGCCCCGGTGCAGACAGGCCGCCGCGATTCCGCGCCGCTGAAGCTGGCTCACCTGGTCCTGCATCAGGGCCACCAACGGCGACACCACCAAGACCAATCCCTGTCGCACCAGCGCCGGCAGCTGGTAGCAGAGCGACTTGCCGCCGCCGGTGGGCAGCACGGCCAGACAATCCTGGCCGCTTAGCAGGGCCTCCAGCACGGGGCGCTGACCGGGCCGAAAAGCCTGCCAGCCAAAATGCTCCTGGAGAGCCTGCTCCAGGGCCTGGTGTTGGAGCTCGCCACGTAAGGGACCGGGGGGGGCATGCTTCTCGCTCAAGCCTCCCCAGCCCTGGTGTGCCGGGAGCCTAGCTGGGGCGGGCCCACACCAGATTTAGGCCGAGAGCCCTGGCCAGCGTGTGTGGTTCAGCGCGCTAGGCCAGCACCGGTGGCTCGAGCTGATCGGGGGACTCCTCCACCAGTTGCAGACGCACCCGCTTGCCGCCGGCCAACTCCCCGAGCGAAACCCGCAGGGTATGGCCGCTGAGTGACTGCAAGACCGTGAGCAATTCGCGCAAGTGTGGGGTGCTGCTGCCGCTCTCGACCCAGAGCCGCTCCTGCAAGCCACCGAGGCGACGCCAGCTGGTGTGGAGCTTGAGCACCGCACTTTCAAGGGCTTGGGCCTGACCCACCGCATCGGCCAACAAACCCAGGGCATCGAGCCGCTGGGCCTCCTGAAGGGCCTTCTCAAAATCGAGATCCCCTTGCTGAAAAGCGCGCACGGCCATCGAGGCCTCCGCGGCCTTGCTCAACCAGCGTGCCGTCATGGTGACGTCTTTGACGCGATCGAGCTCGGGTTCCTCGCGCAGCACCCGTCGTAAATCGTTTTGCTGCTCCTCAGGAAGCTTGGCCAGCTCCCGCACCAACGGGGCCACCGCCCTTGGCGGCAGGAGGTTGTCAGCGGTCTTCTGGCGGATTTCCTCAGGCAGCAGTGGACTGCTGGCCGCCATGAATTCATCGGAGAGCTGACGCACCTGCTTGCGGCTGATCTGCTGACCGCCATTGGCCGCTTCCCCGATCATCAACTGGACTTCGGGATCGGCCTGGGCCGTCTCGAGGAAGGCACGCTTGGAAAAGTTGTTGACACTGCCCTCCTCGAGCACGCCTTCGCCGAGCATCTGGTCAGCCGATTCGGCCAGCTGGATCAGGGTGTAGGCCCTGGTCTTGCTGATTTCCCGCTCCCGCAGCCACTGCAGAAAGCCCGTACCGCGGCCCTCACCCCCACGCTTTTCACGGTCGCGAACGGCCCGCAGAATTCGGCCCCGCCAGATTTCGGTTTGCAGGTCAAACCGATCACACACGGCCCAGGCCTCCTCGAGCCGGGCCAAAAACTCAAGGGTGCTGATCGACTCGCTCTCAGGATCGGGCAGATCGAGGCTGAGGGCTGGGGGGTCCAGCTCTGGGGCCAGCGTCATGGGCACAGCAACAGCAATGGGATCGCAGCGGAGGCCGCGGTGGTTGCCTGGATCGTGCCACGACCGGCGCAGGCGACGAATCATGACGCCGGCGGAATCAAGGCTCCCCGCCACGCCTATCTTCGCTCAGGCAGCCACCCAATTCCCAGCCCTGCGATGGCCATTTCCCGCGGCGACAAGGTGCGCATCAAGCGCCCTGAGTCCTACTGGTTCAATGAAGTTGGCACGGTCGCCTCGGTCGACACCAGCGGCATCCGCTACCCCGTGGTGGTGCGGTTCGACAAGGTGAACTACAACGGCTACAGCGGCTCCGACGGGGGCATCAACACCAACAATTTTGCCGAGAGCGAGCTCGACAAAGCCTGATCTCGATCATGGGAGGCCAGTCAGCAGAAGTACCCCCACACCGTGCCGGAACTGCCGGAAGTTGAAACGGTGCGTCGCGGCCTGCAACAGCAGACCACTGGCCTTCACATCGCCGCCGTTGTGGTGCATCGAGCCCGTGCAATCGCCGCACCGCCCGATGCCACCGCTTTTGCCAAGGCGCTTCAGGGCAGTGTTGTGCTGGGCTGGAGCCGCCGAGGCAAGTACCTCCTGGCGTCCCTCGCCCGGCACCCGGTAGACCGGAGTGCCCCGGCATCCGGTGGCCATTGGGGCGTGCACCTGCGCATGACGGGCCAATTCCTCTGGATCGACGGCCCTGATCGGGGTGCAAAGCCCCCCTGCAGCCATACCCGGGTTCAGATTGTGGCGGCCAGTGGCGCAGAGCTCCGCTTTGTGGACACGCGCAGCTTTGGCCAAATGTGGTGGGTGCCCCCCGGTCAGGCGCCTGAAACCGTGATCACAGGCTTGACCCGTCTGGGTCCAGAACCCTTCAGCGAAACCTTCAACGCCGCCTACCTGGAAGCCAAGCTCAGCGGTTCACGGCGTCCGATCAAAAATGCCCTCCTGGATCAAGCACTGGTGGCTGGCGTTGGCAACATCTATGCCGATGAATCCCTGTTTGCAGCAGGGATCCGGCCCCACACCCCCAGCGGGCAGCTCAGTGCAGCGCAATTGGAAACCCTGCATCGATCCTTGGTTGAGGTGCTGGAGGTGAGCATTGGCGCCGGCGGCACCACCTTCAGCGACTTTCGGGATCTCAGCGGCACCAACGGCAACTACGGCGGCGTCGCCTGGGTCTACCGCCGTGGGGGCCAACCCTGTCGGCGTTGCAGCACGCTGATCGAGCGCACAACCCTGGGCGGTCGCAGCAGCCACTGGTGCCCAACCTGCCAGCATTGAGCCCCAGGCGGCTAGCAACCAAAGGCGGCCAGCAACGTGTCATACCAAGAGCCCATGGGGAACCTCACGCCTGAGCACAACGCAATACTGGGCACAAACCCAATACTGGGCTCAAACGCAATGCAGGGCACAAACGCAAGGCCGACCATGGCGGAGCAGCTCTGCGCCACGATCAATGGGCTGCACCAACGTGGCTGGTGTGATGGCACTGGTGGCAACTTCAGCTGTGTGCTGAGCAAGGAGCCCCGACAGCTGCTGATGGCGCCGAGTGGCCACCACAAATGTGACCTGCAGCCAGGGGAGTTGATCGTGGTGGATGGTTCAGGTCAGGTGATTGAAGGCGATGGCCGAGCCAGCGCCGAAACCCTGCTGCATCTGGAAATCGTGGACCAAACCAATGCTGGCGCGGTGCTCCACACCCATTCCCAAGCGGCAACGCTGCTCTCAACCCATTACCAGGCCTGCGGCGAGCTCCTGCTCCAAGACCTGGAGATGCTCAAAGGGCTGGAAGGAATCCGGAGCCACACCACCCGCATCAGCATTCCAGTGCTTCCCAATGACCAGGATCTGGCGCGGCTCAGCAAAACCGCAAGACCACGGCTCGGCGAGGCTCCCTACGGCCTGCTCATCGGCGGCCATGGCCTGTATGGGTGGGGGTCCGACCTATTGCAAGCGCGCCGGCACATCGAAATTCTTGAATTTCTGCTGGAACAGCACTGGCGTGCCCTGATGTTTCGGGCGCTGCTGGGTGAACCCCAACCAATCCAGACCCCATGAGCCCATCATCTTGTTCAAGCCCTAGCCATGTCTTACTCGATATCGAAGGCACGACCTGTCCGGTGAGTTTTGTAGCCGAAACACTCTTTCCCTATGCCAGTGAGCATTTGGGGGCCTATCTCGCCGTTCATGCCCATGACCCCCAGATCCAGCAACTCGTCCAGGAGCTGGAGCCCATCTGGCAGCACGACACCGCTCCAAAAGCGCAACAGCTGCTCAGCCAACGCGTCATGGTGGCAAACCCAGCTCAGCCGGCCGATGCTCAGCCTGTCGATGTGATGGCCTATCTCCCCTACCTGCAGTGGTTGATTGAGATGGATCGCAAGGTCACGCCCCTCAAGGAGCTACAGGGGAAAATTTGGGCTCAGGGCTATGCCACTGGCGAGCTGATCGGCCCACTTTTTGCCGATGTCGGCCCAGCGCTGCAACGCTGGCACCAACAAGGCCTCGTACTTGCTGTCTATTCGTCTGGATCAGTAGGAGCGCAGCAGCTGATCTATGGCCACAGCAATGCCGGTGATCTTCGAACACGCTTCAGTCATTGGTTTGACACCCGCATCGGCGCCAAACAGAGTCCCCAGAGTTACCACGACATTGCCAAAGCCATGGACGTATCCCCCAAGGAGGTGATGTTCATCAGTGATTCGATTGGCGAATGCACCGCTGCCAACGAAGCCGGCATGCGTGTTTGCTTTAGCGATCGTGAAGGAAACCCTGAGCGCCAACCAGGCCGCTTCGAGAGGATTGGGTCACTGCTAGACCTGCAGTTGAACCAAGGGCCAACGATCTCGTGAGTGAACAGCAACAGCAGCGTGACGAGGACATCCTCAAGCTCAACCAAGCCATGTTGGAGTCGGTGGTAAAGGGTGACTGGCAGGCCTACGCAGGCAGCTGCAGCCCCGAATTGAGTTGTTTTGAAGCCGAAACGCAAGGACTGTTGGTCAACGGTCTGGAGTTTCACCGCTTTTATTTCGACCTGCCCAGCGAGTCAAGCAGTGCGCCTTCGCCCGTGACCGTCACCATGGCCAGGCCCCATCTGCGCTGGCTCGCTGAAACCGCCGTAGTTCTCAGCTACACCCGGTTGACCCAACGGCTCATCAATGGGGAACCGGTTACTTCTCGGTGCTGTGAAACTCGAATTTGGCAGCAACAACAAGGTGAATGGAAACAGGTGCATGTGCACCGCTCCTAAGCAAAACAGCCAACAAAAAAGCCACCCCTTGAGGGTGGCTTTTCGTACAGCCGGAGCTGCAGGATGGATAAATGTTTTACCTGGCATCGAGCTATTTTCTCAGGGGGCTACCCCCCAAATATCGTTGCCGCTGCTGCGTTTCACAACCGAGTTCGA
>CAMDVN010000011.1 GCA_945877595.1 Cyanobium sp. NIES-981
ACCCAGGGCGAGGGCCATTCCAAGCAGACCAGGCAGCAGCTGGGAATGGTTGCGTCGCACGATGAACCTCTGACGGTGGCTCAACTTTAGACGGGCTGGACGGAGCGGGTTTGGGGAGGAACCAACACATCGCGCAGCAGGCGGACCACTCCGCGTTGGGCGAGGCCCTGGGCCATTTGAAATCCCATGGAACGCAGGTCTGGTTCAGACATCACCCGCGGCAAGCGTTTCAACAGCAACTGGGGTTCAAAGCCCGGCAGTCCTTGCAGGATGGCCACCAGTTGCTTGATCGGCTCGAGATCCAGCATTGGATCCGATGGGGGCAGCGCAAGGCGCTGGCGCAAACCTGGAGGCTGCAATCGCTGGGGCAGCCGTTTGCTGAGCCTCAAGGTGGCCCCCCAAGCCACGGCATCGACGCGCTCGACAACCGCATCCACCAGTTGTTGGCGCAGCAGGCCTCCCTGGGCTGAAAAGAGGAAATCGAGCACCTGATCCAGCAGGCCCTCCAGATCCAACTGGCTGCCCTGGGCGGCGCTGGCGATCAGGTTGTCGAGGCGCTGCCAGCGAAAGATGTCGCCGTCAAACAGCATTTCCTTGAGGCTTTCGCGCAGGGAGGGGTCGGGATCTTCCATCAACCGTCTGGCGAAGTATGGATAGGCGGCGCCGAGGATTTTGAAATCAGGATCAACACTCAAGGCAATCCCCTCCAAGGTCACCAGGGAGCGAATGATCAGGGCGTAGTAAGGGGGAACCTGGAAGGGGAAGCGATACATCACCCCGGAAAGGTCATCGGTGACGGCCTTGAAATCCATGCGGCTCACGCCCATCTCCATGGCCTGGCCAAAGACATTCTCAAAGGCAGGTACAATCGGTTCAAGATTGACGTCTTCGGCTAAAAAACCAAGACTTACAAAGTCTTTGGAGAGCTGGGAGAAATTGCGGTTCACCAGGTGAACCACAGCTTGAATCAGTCCGGTTCGCGATTCCCGGCTCACCTCGCTCATCATGCCGAAGTCGAGGTAGGCCAAGCGGCCATCCTTGAGGGCGAGCAGATTTCCTGGGTGGGGATCGGCGTGAAAGAAGCCATGTTCGAGCAGTTGCTGAAGGCTGCAGTCGACGCCGATGTTGACCATGTCGTCGGGATCGAAGCCGAGGCTGCGCACGGCTTCGAGATTGGTCAATTTGACCCCATCGATCCACTCCATGGTGAGCACCCGGCGGCTGGTCGCCTCCCGGTAGATCTTGGGAACGGCGATGCGGGAGTTGGGGCGGTGCAAATCGGCGAAGCGCTCCGCGTTGCTCGCCTCATTGCAGTAGTCCATCTCCTCGAACACCCGCTTGCCAAGCTCATCGATCAGGGCCACCAGGTCGCTGCGAATCAGGCCCACATTGCGGTTGAGCCAGGCGGCAATATTGCGCACGATGTACAGATCGAGGGTGATCTGTTCCCTCAGTCCGGGGCGTTGCACTTTGACGGCCACGGCCTCGCCGCTGTGCAGCCTGCCCTTGTGCACCTGGCCCAGGGATGCCGCTGAAATTGGTTCTGGATCGAGCTGGGCATAGATCTCGCTGACCTTTGCACCCAGGTCTTCTTCGATGCAAGCCATTGCCAAGGCTGAATCGAAACCGGGCAGCTGATCTTGAAGCTGAGCAAGTTCCTCCAGCAGCAGCGGCGGCACGATGTCGGGCCGTGTGGAGAGGGCCTGGCCCGCTTTGATGAACGCAGGGCCGAGTGAGGCCACGAGATCGGCGGCCTCCTTGGCCCGATCGCGGGCATGGTCGGTGTTGGCCAGCTGGCCTGTGACCCAGTCAAAGCCCACCCCCAGCAGGAAGAGGCCGATCGGCACGAGGGTTTGCCAGACCCGCTTGATCAACCGCTGGGGATGCCCCGCATAGATGCGCGTGATGGCGGCGGGGTCGTATTCGAGCAGGCCTGCAGCTTCGAGAAAATCGCCGATCTCTGCGGTGTTTTCGAGCGTGGTTTGCTGGTTGATCTCCGTGCTGGCAGGAGATGGCGAGGCGGGGCTTGCCATGGCAGCGGCCGGGGGCAGGAGCAGGATTGCCCCCTTCTAAACGAAAGACTCAGCCGCTACGGTCTGGTCTATCACCGTCGTGGGATCGGAGGCCGGCGTGCTCACGGGTCTGCGGCTTCAGAACATTGCCCTGATCGAACAGCTCGAGTTGGCTTTTGCCCCGGGCTTCACCGTGCTAACCGGCGAAACCGGTGCCGGCAAGTCGATCTTGCTCGATGCACTCGATGCTCTCCTTGGTGGCGCCCAGGGTGCAATCGGGGGCCGGCTGTTGCGTCGCGGGAGCGACCGTGGCGTGATCGAGGCCAGTTTTGAGCTCACACCACCGGTGCTCTCCTGGCTTCATGAGCAGCAGCTCGCCGTTGACGACGACGAGCTGCTGTTGAGCCGGGAGTGGCGCTTGGCCGATGACCGGCTGAGCAGCCGCAACCGTCTCAACGGCGTGGTGGTGAGCCGAGCTCAGGTGTTGGAACTGCGGCCGCTGCTGCTTGATCTCACCGTGCAGGGCCAAACCCAACAACTGGCGCGGCCCGGACAGCAGCGCCGCTGGCTGGATCGATTTGCTGGCGAGGAGCTGGTTCCATGGCTGGCAGCGACCACGGCAGCCCACCGCAGCTGGCGGCAGGCGGCCACGGCCCTGGACGTGGCCCAGGCCGATTGGGAGACCGTGCAGCGTCATCGTCAGCAGCAGGAAGCGTTGCTGGCTGATCTGGAGGCTGCCCAGCTTCACGATCCCCATGAACGGCCGCAGCTGCAGGCCGAGCAAGACCGCCTGGCCCATGGCGTGCGCCTGCAGCAGGGAGTCATGGTGTTGATCGGTCGCCTGGTGGATGGAGCCGATCAGGCCCCATCCACCCTTGACCATCTGTCGGTCTGCGAACAGGAGCTGACCCAGATGGCCGGCTTTGATCCCGATGGGGCAGCGCCCCTGTTGCAGCGCTGCAGCGAAGCTCTGCTCAGCCTGCAAGATCTGGCCCGCGATCTGGATCGTTATGGGGCCTCCCTGGAGAGTGATCCTGAAAGCTTGGCGGTGCTCCAGGAACGCATGGCCCTGCTCAAGGCCTTGGAACGGCGCCATGGCGCCGACCTCGCTGCCCTCATCCATGAACGGGATCGTTTGCGGCTGCAGCTGGCTCCTGGCGGTGCCGAGGCCAGCCGCGAGGTTCTTCAGCAGCAGGAGCAGGAGCGCCGGTCCGAGCGCGATCAGGCCAACGCTGTTCTCAGTGCCGCCCGCCTAACGGCGGCCCGGGCCCTTGAAGAACAGCTCATGGTGGCCCTGCGCCCGATGGGCCTCGCCAATGTGCGCTTTGCGGTGCAGATCGATGCCGCCGCGGCGTCCGATGAAGGGGCCGACGCCATTCAGTTTCTGTTTTCAGCCAATCCGGGCCAACCCCTGGCGCCCCTGGCTGAGGTGGCCTCGGGCGGTGAGATGAGTCGGTTTCTGTTGGCTTTAAAGACCTGCCTGGCGGCGGCTGATCCCCACGTCACCCTGCTGTTCGATGAGATCGACACCGGTGTGAGCGGCCGGGTGAGTGGTGCGATGGCTGATCTGCTGCGTCGCCTGGCCCTGCGTCGGCAGGTGTTCTGTGTGACCCATCAGCCCCTGGTGGCAGCGGCGGCCGACCACCACTTCAGGGTGAGCAAGGCTGTCGAGCATGGACTCACCCATACGCGCGTGTCCCATCTGCGGGACACCCACGAGCGGGAGGCTGAACTCGCTGAGCTGGCGGGTGGCGATTCGGGTGAGGCCCGCAGCTATGCCGCCAGCCTTCTCGACAAGCCCCACGCCGATTCGATACCTCCATCCCAGCCGGACCAGCGGGTGGCTTGAGCCTCGGCGTCTGCACCGGTCGGCGCTGAGCAACTAGAACCTCAAGCTGCGGTTGTGGTTGTCATGGTGTCTGCTGTTCCCCGTTGTTGGACCACGGTGGCCATGCCCGACCAGGCTGGCCGTGTGGCCCTGGTCACGGGAGCCAACAGTGGCCTCGGTCTTGAGAGTGCTCGGGCTCTGCTGGCCCGGGGAGCCACCGTGGTGCTCGCCTGCCGCACCCTGGCCAAGGCCCAAGCAGCACGGGAAGCCTTGTTGGCGGGTGGCAACGGCGGCGCTGGCCAGGCTGCTGCCAACGGCAGCGGTGGCCTCGACCTGCTGCTGCTGGATCTAGCCGATTTGGATTCGGTGGTGCTGGCTGCAGAGCAGGTGGCCGAGCGCCATGGACGGCTTGATTTGCTGCTCAACAATGCCGGTGTGATGGCGCCACCCTTGCAGCGCACGCGCCAGGGTTTTGAGCTGCAGTTCGGCACCAACCACCTGGGCCATTTCGCCCTCACCGTGTTGCTGTTGCCGTTGCTGCAGGGCCGCTCTGACGCCCGGGTGGTGCAGGTCACCTCGGGAGCCCAATATTTTGGCCGGCTTGATTTTGAGGACCTGCAGGGCGAGCGGCGTTACGACCGTTGGGCGGCTTACGGCCAGAGCAAGCTGGCCAATGTGGTGTTTGCCCAGGAGTTGCAGCGCCGTTGCCCTGGTCTGCTGTCGGCGGCGGCCCATCCGGGTTTAGCCCGTACCAACCTCCAACCCGCCTCGGTGGCGGCCAGCGGGGCCCGGCTCGAGGGGGTCGTGTACCGCTTGCTGGATCCGTTGTTCCAGAGCGCGGCCATGGGTGCTCTGCCGCAGCTATTTGCGGCCACAGACTCCGCTGCTGAGCCGGGCGGTCACTACGGACCCAGCCAGTTTGGGGGCCTGCGCGGCTGGCCTCGGCCGGTGCGGATGGCCCCCGCCGCGCTGGATCCGGCTGTGGGTGCGCGCCTCTGGCAGGTGAGCGAGCAGCTCTGCCGTGAGGCCTCACCAGCCTTTGCGGCGGCGCTGGATCGGTTGGGTGGCGTGCTGCCGTCAACCTGAAGCCAAGCCAGCGCCCGTAGACTTCGATGTTCCCGAGACGGCTGGATGCCCAGCGCCAAGAGCACCCCCGCGGCCGCCGCACCTGCCACGCCCGCTCCAGCCGTCACCGTCAATGAAAAGGCTGCCCAGCAGGCTGCTCTGCAGGCCCTCACCGGGGGATCGCTGGAGGATGTGATCCGGGTACGGGGTGCCCGTCAGCACAATCTCAAGAACGTTGATCTCACCATTCCCCGCAACCGCCTGGTGGTGTTCACCGGCGTGAGCGGCAGTGGCAAGAGTTCGCTGGCTTTTGACACGATCTTTGCCGAGGGGCAGCGCCGCTATGTCGAGAGTTTGTCGGCCTATGCCCGGCAATTTCTCGGCCAGGTGGACAAGCCCGATGTGGATGCGATCGAGGGGCTCTCCCCCGCCATTTCCATCGATCAGAAATCCACCAGCCACAACCCGCGCTCGACCGTGGGCACGGTCACGGAAATTCAGGATTACCTCCGCCTGCTGTTTGGGCGTGCCGGTGAGCCCCACTGCCCCCAGTGCGAGCGCTCGATTCGGCCCCAGAGCATCGACGAGATGGTCGATCAGATCCTCACCTTGCCCGAGTCAACCCGCTATCAACTGCTGGCTCCGGTGGTGCGGGGCAAGAAAGGAACCCACGTGAAGCTGTTGGGCGGCTTGGTGGCCGAGGGGTTTGCCCGGGTGCGTATCAATGGCGAGGTGCGTGAACTGGCCGACAACATCGAGCTTGACAAGAACCACGCCCACAACATCGAGGTGGTGGTGGATCGGCTCGTGGCCCGCGAGGGAATCCAGGAGCGGCTCACCGATTCGCTGCGCACGGCCCTCAAGCGCGGTGAGGGTCTCGCCCTTGTTGACGTGGTTCCCAAGGCCGGTGAAGAGCTGCCTCCAGGGGTCGAGAAGGAGCGGCTCTATTCCGAGAACTTTGCCTGTCCTGTGCATGGCGCGGTGATGGAGGAGTTGTCGCCGCGGTTGTTTTCGTTTAACAGCCCCTATGGCGCCTGTGCCGACTGCCATGGCATCGGCCATCTGCGTCAGTTCACCGCCGATCGGGTGGTGCCGGATCCGTCGCTGCCGGTTTATGCCGCGATTGCACCCTGGGCTGAAAAAGATAATTCCTATTACTTCTCGCTGCTGTTTTCAGTGGGCGAGGCCTTTGGGTTTGAGCTGAAAACTCCCTGGAATCAGCTCACGGACCACCAGCGGGTGGTCTTGCTTCACGGCAGCGATGAACCGATCGCGATCAAGGCTGACAGCCGTTATCAAAAAAGCAGTGGCTATGAGCGTCCCTTTGAGGGAATCCTGCCGATTCTGGAGCGGCAGCTGCGGGATGCCAGCGGTGAATCGGTGCGCCAGAAGCTGGAGAAATTTCTTGAGATGGTGCCCTGTGCCACCTGCCATGGGCTGAGGCTCAAGCCCGAGGCCTTGGCCGTGCGGGTGGGGCCCTACCGCATTCATGAGCTCACGGCGGTGAGCGTGGGCGACACCCTCGATCGCATTGAGGCGCTGATGGGGGTGGGCTCGAGTGAGGGCCAAGACCCGCAGCTCAGTGACCGCCAGATTCAGATCGGCGATCTGGTGCTGCGAGAGATTCGCATGCGGCTCAAGTTCCTGCTCGATGTGGGGCTGGATTACCTGAGCTTGGACCGGCCGGCGATGACGCTTTCGGGTGGCGAAGCCCAGCGCATCCGCCTGGCCACCCAGATCGGTGCTGGTCTCACCGGGGTGCTGTATGTGCTGGATGAACCGAGCATCGGACTGCACCAGCGGGATAACGACCGCCTGCTGGCCACGCTCACCAAGCTGCGTGATCTCGGCAACACCTTGATTGTGGTGGAGCACGACGAAGACACGATTCGAGCTGCTGATTACATCGTGGATATCGGCCCGGGGGCTGGGGTGCACGGGGGCCACATCGTGGCCGAGGGTTCCCTAGAGAACCTGTTGGCGGCTGAGGAGTCGCTGACCGGCGCCTACCTGAGCGGCAGGCGGGTGATCCCCACCCCGGCGGAGCGACGCACAACCGGCACGCGCAAGCTCACGTTGGTCGGTTGCAATCGCAACAACCTCAACAACTTCGACGTGGAGATTCCGCTCGGTCGGTTGGTGGCGGTCACCGGGGTGAGCGGCAGCGGCAAGAGCACCATGGTCAATGAGCTTTTGCATCCGGCACTGGAGCACCAGCTTGGCCTCAAGGTGCCGTTTCCCTCGGGTCTTCAGGAGCTGCGGGGCATCAAGGCGATCGACAAGGTGATCGTGATTGATCAGTCGCCGATCGGCCGCACACCTCGTTCCAATCCTGCCACCTACACGGGTGCCTTTGATCCGATCCGGCAGGTGTTTGCCGCCACGGTGGAGGCCAAGGCGCGCGGCTATCAGGTGGGGCAGTTCAGTTTCAACGTCAAGGGCGGCCGCTGTGAATCGTGCAGCGGCCAGGGGGTCAACGTCATTGAGATGAACTTCCTGCCCGATGTCTACGTGCAGTGCGATGTCTGCAAAGGCGCTCGCTACAACCGTGAGACCCTGCAGGTCACCTATCGGGGCTTCACCATTGCCGACGTGCTCGAGATGACGGTGGAGCAGGCCGCCGATGTTTTTTCGGCCATTCCCCAGGCCGCCGATCGCCTGCGCACCCTGGTGGATGTGGGCCTTGGTTACGTGAAGCTGGGTCAGCCAGCCCCCACCCTCTCCGGTGGTGAGGCGCAGCGGGTGAAACTGGCCACCGAACTCTCCAAGCGGGCCACCGGCAAAACCCTCTACCTGATCGACGAACCCACCACCGGGCTGAGCTTCTACGACGTCCACAAGTTGATGGATGTGATGCAGCGCCTGGTCGATAAGGGCAACTCGATTCTGGTGATCGAGCACAACCTCGATGTGATCCGCTGTGCCGACTGGATCATTGATCTCGGACCCGATGGCGGCGATAAGGGCGGCGAACTGGTGGTGTGCGGCACCCCTGAAACGGTGGCAGAGCATCCCACCAGCCACACGGGTCGGTACCTCAAGCAGGTGCTGAAGCAACATCCGCCAGAAGTGGTGGAGGTTGGCTGAGATCTGAGGTGCTGCAGGCGGTCTCAGGGGGTTCCGTCGGGCTGGGGTTCCTTTGGAGTGGCTTGGGTGGTGGCTAGATGCAGTATCTGCATTGGCTTGGAATGCCAGTCCGGCATTTCTACACTCTTTTAAAAAGCGTATAGATAATAATATTTTTAAAAACTATATGAAAACAAGTTAATTTAAATAATCTTTAACCTTTTACGAGTATCGCTCGTGTTCTAATTGTAAAGTTGATAATTCTTTGAATCATGGGCATCCAGCTTTCGACCATAAAAAATACATTCAAAAGAGCCTTTGGTCGCGTATCCAAATCATTCGACAAAACTGGCGCCGTGAGCGCTGCTTCAGTCGCATGCATATTCTCAATGGCATGCATCGCGCCATCAAAGGCACAGGAATACAACAGGGTCCCAGTCTCTGACAATGCACAATATAGTCAATGCATTAGCTATGTGAATTCAAATTATGAAGGTGGTAGCTTGATGAGTCCCTATGCTGGGCAAACAAAAGCAGCGGCGTGGTGCACTTGCGCATGGAATGAAACCGCTGAAGATTTCCGTGGAAATCTAGGCAAATACGCAGAAACACCTAAAGGCAAGGAAATGATGAAAACCTGTGATGCTTATGCTCAATGGGGAGTTTGATTGTAGTAAGTCAGCAGTTTTCCCTGCATATAATCAGGGGTGATTGCTAATGTTTTTGTTGGGTTGATCAACCTCTGGCTTGGACCTAGGCGCTGCGTCTGTCGATCCTTGAGCTTGAGTTCAACCCAGTAAAGTCAGCAAGTGCCCTAACTGCATCCACCAATCGCTGGGATGGTCACTTGCCAGGCACTCATTGCTATTGCCGACTGGATCATTGATCTGGGTCCAGAAGGAGGCGACAAAAGCGGTCAGATTTTGGTGACGGGCACCCCAGAAGAGGTCGCCGAGCATCCCACCAGCCACATGGGTAGGTACCTCAAGCAGGTGCTGAAGCAACATCCGCCAGAAGTGGTGGAGGTTGCCTGAGATCTGAGGTGCCGCGGTTGATCTCGGGGGGTTCCGTCGGGCGGGGGTTCCTTGTTGTGGCTTGGGTGGTGGCTTGCTGATGGGCTCTTTGAGGAAGTGCTGAGGGCTGCTGACGGGTGCTGGAGGATGACCCATAATGAGGGGTATTAATACCGCACTAATCAAGCGATGTCAGAACTGCAACTCTCAGCCCTGCTTGCCAAACTCAAGGACGATGTTGCTCTTAGAGAGAAACTTCGGGGTGCTGCAGACCTTGATGCTGCGCTTGTAGTGACGAAGGAAGCTGGGTTTGATGTGAGCAAAGCAGAATGGATTGGCTACCAAGCCAATCGGTCGCTGGAGTTGAGCGACCAGGCGCTGGAGGGGGTAGCTGGTGGGACTATGAGCTTTGATGAGTTTGAATGTCCTCGTTGAGAATAGGGATGACCACTTTTTGATCGTATGTGAAAAGCCCTTGCGAAGTAACTAATACCCGAAACGATGTCTGAGGGATAGCTCTCGGTTCTGCTTGCCAAGATCAAAGAGGACGTTTTCTCAGAGAAAATCTTACTCTGCTGGAGACCCAATGCTGCAGTGGCGTTGGTGAAGGAAACTGGGTTCGATGTGATCAAGGCGGATTGGTTCAGGTATCAGGCGAAGCAGCCCTCGGGGCTGAGCGATGAGGAACTGGAGGATGTCGTAGGCGGCGGAGTCTGCATCATTAGCAATAATGACACGTGTCATGTATTTAGTTCATTTATTCTTGGTTTATTGCATGTAATAAATTAGTAGAATAATTAATATTTCTGATGCATTATTAAAGGAATGCGCTTCTGTTTCCATAGTCACCCCCGTAGTAGCTCACCAGTGGGTAGCGCTTCATCAGTATTAGGCAGCCAATGAGCTCGGGGCAACAACCTCGGCGGAGCAGGCGAATAAGGATGGGGGGAGAGCTTTGTGGCTGTGGGAGGTGCTTTGCGCGGTTGTGCTGAGGCGTGTTGACTGGCTGGGTGGTAGAGTTAAAAATATTCGTAGATCATGTCAGAAGAGCAACTCGCAGCCCTCCTTGCCAAGCTCAAGGAGGATGCTGGTCTTAGGGAGAAGCTTCAGGCCGCTAAAGACCTTGAGTCCGCTCTGGTGATTGCGCGGGAGGCTGGGTTTGATGTGTCTAAAGAAGATTGGGTGAACTATCAGTCTCAGCAGACTCAGACAGCTGAGTTGACTGATGAGGAGTTGACCAGGGTTTCTGGTGGAGCATATTTGGGTACGAAGAGTTACTTTGATTGCACCCTCCCCCCCGCAATTCCTTGCTGATTGATCATTGCTATTTTATAATAAAGATATTCGCAATCCGCACAAGAGAGTCGCCGTAAGACGGAATTAAGATGTCCGTAGGCGAGGGCTGATTACGAGGCTGTGTGTCGATATATCTGAAAATAATGCTGTTTGTTGATTCGGCTGAAACCAATTGATTCGCGTACATTTTTGATGAAGAAACACTCAGATTCGCGGTTGTGCGCATATTGAGCAGTTTCAGAAATCCTTGAGGTATGCGCGTTCTTTGTGGATTCTGGGCTTGGCTAGTAGTTTAATAGTTTTTGTCTCCCAGCGGCAACGATTGTTTGCCTGAATCAAGTGACATCTATTGGGCTTATTCTCTGTCGCTGTTAAGGCTCACCAACACATAATCTTTGATTTCTGTGAAGTGATGGCTTATGGAGAGTTTTCTGTGGGTATGGCACACGTAAAGACTCTCTTCGTTGACAAGATTTATAGAGGGCCGTTTATTGCTGTATGGCAGACTACGCTCTATTTCTAGCGAATTATAGTAACTTGCGAAATGACTTTCGTAAGCAAAGTTATTCTTTGATTTGTCTTCTAATGACTTGATTGATGCGAGCTGGTTCGAAATTTTATGGATAGGTACGCACTCAAATGAAAGCCTGTCTTGAAATTGAGCGGTTGCGAGGTCGAAATCAACGGATATACGTATAAGCTTATGTGTTGCCATTAGATCCTTTAGCATTTGCTCAAGCCACTTAAACTCTTTTAGTTGTCTTGAAATAATTTCGCGATAATTTGCTTCGCAGAACTCTATTACTCGCGATAGATTGTCTTCCGTTACGTTCGTGATTGGCTTGACGGCGCACAAGCCCCTGTCGAGATAGCCAATGTAACGTGGTGGCCCAATGTCTTTGATCGTGGCTTGAAGGCGATTGAGCGTTTCGTCCATTGAGCTTGCGATTGCATCACTCTGTAAATCTTTTTGTCTGCACTGTGCATAAAATAGGATTGATTCCATCGCTATGTCTGTCCTGGATTGTTCCAGTAAGTAGAGCTGGAAGAGGCCCATAAATTCATAGCCATTTGCCCCGCGGTCGAATTCTGCTATGAGAGTGGGTTCAAAAAAGGCTTTATAAGCAGCGTTGCTAGTAAAGTTTTCCCATTCTCTTGCGAATAGTGGATATTTGATCCCTTTAAGCTTGAGTATTTCGGGGCCGCCAATAAGACCCAACTCTGTTTGCTTTTCGCCTTGGTGATGAATTTCTAGCGTCAGACTTGTCTTCGGGCCCACTTCTGTGAGGTCAAGTGTTTGGCAAAAGCTTATTGCATCATTAATAGATATTTTGTTGATCAAGGAGCTCTGCTCACTGCAAAGCAGCCAATTGAGCGCCGTTGAGAAATGGCTTGCCATTGACGTGGTTTGTGGATCTTTTTGGGGGAATGCTTATGATTGTAGGGGCTGAAAATGTTGTATTTGGTTTCCCCTCTCGTTATTGGTTGACGCGCTCTCAACTTAGAAGAGCCGCTGCAATCGACATGTGCCAGCTGCAGCCGATGAGCTGTGGGGCACATCTGTTCGGTGGTGGCGAGCGAAGAAGGGCCGCCGAAGGTGCTGGAATCTGTGGTGGCTATGGAGGGCTTGATGGGGAGGGGCTGGCGGTTACGTCCAAACGCTGCTGGGCTGGGCTATCAACGGTGATACCTATTCTTTTACCAATGTCAGACGACCAACTCAAGACGTTTCTAGAGGCCGTCAAGGCAGACGCAAGCTTGCAGGAGAATCTCAGCGGTATGGCGGATGTCGATGCCGTTGTGGCGATTGCTAAGGAGGCTGGATTTGAGTTTTCTGCGGAGGCGGTGGAAGCGCTCAGGTGTGAAATAGCGGAGAAGCTTCCTGATCAAGAGCTGGTAGCTGTGGCTGGGGGCTGGCTGAATGAAAATGATGGTGACAATGTGCTCAGGACTCTTTTGCCGATAGCAATGTGCTCTAGTCTCAATGCAATCTAATGTCACTGATGTCAGGACTCAATGTCTTGCCGGCTTATGGGGACAAGAGCAGCAATTTTAGCAGTAACAGTTCCTGCCACGGCATGGGCTTTATTCCTTCATTCACTCATAACTGCCCACAAATGCCTTCCGATGCCGCACGCCACCACTTATTGTCTTTGCCTTGATTAGGGTATCTAGATCTCTGTCGATAGACGCCAAATATTGCTGCACGCAGCACAATTAAGTATTCTCATTTTACGCCCCTGCCGTAATCGGTATTTCCCCAATACGACTATCTGATGCATCGCTCTCTGCCCGGCATCGCGGATGCCATTGACTTTTCTGAGCCTCACTGCCATCTAATGCCACTTGTGAGGGATTTGAATGGGGCGAATATCTAGGATAAAGCAAAGTTGTCTATTCCGTATTGAAGCTTACTGTTTTTAGTATCTTCTGATTCAAACTCTTTTGGCCAGGGCTTCCATGTTTGGCTTTCCAGTGACACCTTGGTGCTCCTTTGCTGTGATGGCGATACTTCTGGCAGAAATGCTCATAACGCTTGAAGCATCTCTGTAGCAGCGCAACCACTGCGCTCCTACTCCAGGAAACAAGAAGCGCGACCAGTTTCAACCAAATCCTTCTGAATTTGTAGATATCCCCACAATGTCCTGTGGTTCCTTTCCGTTGCGTCCTTTACCCATTCCCCGATGATCCCTATTGCGCTTGTATGCCACGCCTGATGCAGGATTGAGGGCATCAAAGAGATGGCTCAATCTTTGCTGTTCATGAACTTTGCATGACTTTTCTTGGCGCAACTAAAGGCCTAAGAATGGTGTGACGACATCCGCAGCAATGCTTTGCCGTCTTTGGTGCAGGTCAGCTGCAGCAACCCTCCGGACTTTTCAAGCGTGGGTATGGATCCCTGACGCACCGCTTTGGTGCACCGTTGATGCCC
Organism: Cyanobium sp. NIES-981; assembly: GCA_945877595.1. GTDB lineage: Bacteria > Cyanobacteriota > Cyanobacteriia > PCC-6307 > Cyanobiaceae > RGUW01. The sequence goes on from CAMDVN010000011.1 coordinate 13,213, forward strand.
AGGTGCGGCCATGGGTTTCTACGTGCTCCACCTTCATCTTCACGGTCTGCTGAGGGGTCATGACCTGGAGCTGGGCCGCGACCCCGATACCGGCGGTCAAACCACCTACGTCTTGGAGCTGGCCCAGGCATTGGCGGCACGGCCTGAGGTTGGGCGGGTCGAGGTGGCGACCCGGTTGATTCACGATCGGCGGCTTTCGATGGACTACGCCCGCGCCGAAGAGTCGATTGGTGTGGATGGTGTGATACGCCGCTTTGCGTTTGGTCCGCGGCGCTACCTGCGCAAGGAGTTGCTCTGGCCCTATCTCGATGAATTGGCCGACACGCTGGCTGAACATCTGGTGCAGGGGGAGCGTCTGCCCGATTGGATCCATGCCCACTACGCGGACGCCGGCTATGTGGGTGCGTTGTTGCGTCGCCGTTTGGGCATTCCGCTGGTCTTTAGCGGCCATTCGCTGGGTCGGGAGAAACGACGACGTCTGATGCGCACGGGCCTCGATCCGCTGCAAATCGACAGCCAGTACGCGATGGCCCGCCGCATCGATGCCGAAGAGCTTGCCTTGGCCCACGCCAATCTTGTGATCACCAGCACGCGTCAGGAGCTGGAGCAGCAGTACGCCCGCTATGGCCGCTTCGTGGCTGAGCAGGCGCGGGTGATTGCCCCGGGGGTCAATGCGGCTCAGTTTTTTCCACCCCGGGCTTCCCACGACTTCACGGCAATCGATGCCTTGATGCAGCCCTTTTTGCGCAGGCCCACCCTGCCGCCGCTGCTGGCGATCTGCCGCGCTGACCACCGCAAGAACATTCCGGCGCTGGTGGAGGTCTTCGGACTGTCCGAGCGACTTCGCCGGCACCACAACCTGGTGTTGGTGCTTGGTTGCCGCGAAGATCCGCGCCAGCTCGAAAAACAACAGCGGGAGGTGCTTCAGCAGGTCTTCGAGCAGGTGGATCGCTACAACCTCTATGGCTGTGTGGCCTACCCCAAGCAGCACCAACGCAGTCAGATTCCTGACATCTACCGCTGGGCTTCGCGGCTTGGGGGCGTGTTTGTGAACCCGGCGCTCACCGAGCCCTTTGGGCTCACTCTGTTGGAGGCTTCGGCCTGCGGTCTGCCGGTGGTGGCCACCGACGACGGTGGCCCCCGCGACATTTTGGCCCGCACAGCCAATGGCCTGCTCGTGGACGTTTCAGATCTCGATGCCCTGCAACAGGCCGTTGAGGAGAGCCTCAGCGACCGGCAGCGTTGGGGCCGTTGGCGTGACAACGGCATTGAGGCAGTGAGCCGTGCTTTTAGTTGGGATGCCCATGTCAGCCGGTATCTGGCCGAAGCTTCGGCCAGTGCCCGCGAGGCATCCCGCCAGCGTGCGGTGGGTTGGTTTCGTGGCAGTAGCGCCGTGGAGCGGCCTCAGCGGCTGCTCGTGTTGGATCTGGATGCCTCCTTGGCAGCGCCGGAGCTGCTGAGCCTGGTGGAGTTGGAGCGTCGCCTCCAGGCCGACCCTGGCCTGGCCCTCGGGGTCTGCACAGGCCGGGGCTTCAAGGCTGCTCGGGTGCGCTATCAGGAGCTGCATTTGCCGGAGCCCCTGCTCTGGATCACCCAGGCCGGTACGGAGATCCATGTTGGAGAGTGTGCCGATCACTACTGGCAGCACCAGATCGGCCGCCACTGGGACCGCGACGCGGTCCAGGCTGCCCTGGCCGAGCTCGAACCCAGGCTGGTGCCGCAGAGCCCAGCCGACCAGGGGCCTTACAAGGTGAGTTACACCCTCGCCGAGCCCAACCAGGGCATGCTGCCACTGGTGCGTCAGAGCCTGCGCAGCCATGGGCTGCAGGCCCGCCCCCACCTCTTTCAGCACTGGTACCTCGATGTGCTGCCCCTGACCGCTTCCAAGGCCGAAGCCCTGCACTATGTGGCCCTGCGCTGGGGGTTGCCCTTGAGCTCGATCCTGGTGGAGGCCTGCCAGCAGGGTGATGGCGAACTGCTGCAGGGGCTGTCCTACGGGGTGGTGCCGTGTGACCACGATCCAGCCTTGGAGGGTTTGCGCTTGCACCGGCGGGTGTTTTTTTCGAGCCGCCCCCAGGCCTGGGGCCTGCTTGAGGGGCTGGATCACCACCGCTTTCTGCGGCGTTAATTGCTGCGGCGTTAAGGGTTGATGCTGGTGGAGCTGGTGCTCTCAGCGCTGTCGGTGTTGGCGTACTGGCTGTTGCTTTGGGGCATCCAATAGCTCAGATCGTTGTGCCAGAACAACCGCCCCGGCAGTTGGTTGGTGGTGAGCTTGGTGCTCGCCATGGCGCCGAGCAGTTGGCCGAGCTCCACAACACTGAGATCGGTTTTGACATCGTCGCCGGCAATCTTCAGTAAGGCTGGCAATTGGGTGAGGCTGGCTGGGCTGGCCAGTTTCTTGAAGATCTGGGCAAAGACCAGTTTCTGGCGCTCCATGCGGCCCAGGTCGCCCAGTTCATCGTGACGGAAGCGCAGGAAACCCTCCAGTTCCTCGCCCTTGAGCAGTTGCCGACCGGGGTAGAGGTCGATGTAGAGCCCCTGGCTGTTGTCGACGTAGTACATGCGCTTGGGAACGTCGATTTCGACGCCACCGAGCGCTTCGGCGACCCGGCTCACCGCCCGTAGATTGACCTTTAGATAGCGGTCCACGGGCCCCTGCACGAGGGGGGCCACCTCCCGTTTGACCATGTCGACACCCCCGTAGGGGTAGAGCGCATTGGCTTTCATCACCCCATCGGCCGCCGTTTCGACGAAGGTGTCGCGGGGTACCTGGGTGAGCTGGGTGATGCCGTTGTGGACCTGCAGCGTGAACATCACGTCGGTGCTGTCGCTGACGCGGTCGCTGCCCATCACGAGGATGCGCTTGTTGCCCATTCCCAGGGGCAGCAGCTGGCCCACTGCCGCCGAGCTGCGCCAGAGGCTGGTCAGCACGTGGCTGGCGAGGGGCGGCAGGGGTCCGGCCAGGCCATAGCCCAGGGCCAGCCCCAGGGCAAAGGGCACCAGGGGGGGATGGCGGCGGCGCGGGCCGCGGGCGGGCTTCGGTCGGTTGGCCTTGGTTGTCTCGGCTTTGGAGGGCTTGGCTGGTGGGCGCTCACGCCGGCGCCGGCCCCGTTCGCTCACCTCATGCTGGCGGCGCCTTGGTTGGGGTTGGGCCTGACTCATGAGGGTTCCTGCTCGGCGCACCATAAGGAGCAGATCCTCCCGGCACCAGGGGGGTTGGGGCAGTTCAGGGGCAGCTCACCACCTGCACACAGGCTGCTGCCGTATCGGCCTTGCGACGTGCATCCGCCTCACTGCTGCCGCGGGCCAGCGCCACCCCCAGGCGCCGCTGGGGACGCGCTTCCGGTTTGCCAAACAGCAGCAGCTGGGTGTCGGCCTCGGCCAGGGCTTCGGCGACCCCCTCAAAGCGCACGGCTGGTGCAGCTTCGGTGGCCAGAATCACCCGACTGGCCGCTGGGCCCAGGCTGTGAATTTCAGGAATCGGCAGGCCCAAGACAGCCCGCAGGTGGAGTTCGAATTCACTGAGATTTTGGCCCATCAGGGTCACCAGGCCGGTGTCATGCGGGCGGGGGGAGAGTTCTGAAAAGATCACCTCAAGGCTGTCGAGATCGCCCTGGCGGGGGCGGCAGAGGAAAAATTCCACCCCAAACAGACCCGCTCCGCCCAGGTTGTGGGTGACGGCGTCAGCCATCACCTGGGCGGCGGCTAGGGCTTGGGGCGGCACCGCCGCCGGCTGCCAACTGCATTGGTAATCACCCCGCGCCTGAATGTGGCCGATTGGCGGGCAAAACAGGGTGGGACCCTGCCATTGCTTCACGGTGAGCAGGGTGATTTCGAGCTCGAAGTGGAGGAACTCCTCCACGATCACCTGGGCTCCGGCGCCCCGGGCACCTGCCATCGCCGCCTCCCAGGCGGCGGCAATCCCCTCGGGTCCCTGCACCACGCTCTGGCCCTTGCCCGAGGAGCTCATCACCGGTTTGACCACCACTGGCCAGCCAAGGGGCTCGGCGGCGGCGGCCAGCTCGGCAGCGCTGGCGGCGTACGCGAAGCGGGCCGTGCGTAGACCCAGCTCGCCGGCGGCCAAATCCCGGATCCGGTCGCGGTTCATCGTGACCGCCGTGGCCCGGGCGGTGGGGATCACCGTGATCCCCTCGGCCTCGAGTTCGGCCAGGGCATCCACCGCGAGGGCCTCGATCTCAGGGATCACCAGATCGGGTCGGTGCCGGCGCACCGCGGCCTTGAGGGCCTCGGGGTCGCCCATGGGGATCACCTCGGCAGTGTCGGCCACCTGCATGGCAGGGGCTCCGGCGTAGCGATCCACCGCAATCACCCGACAACCCAACCGCTGGGCGGCGATCGCCACCTCCTTGCCCAACTCACCGCTGCCCAGCAGCATCAGGGTGCAGGGCAGGGAGCTGGGGGGGCAGGCCATGGCAGACAGGGTGGAGAGCAACGTCTCAGACAGCAAGATTGCCAACCGGCCCGCGGTCGGCCGGTCAGAATCGGCTGATCTTCCCGCAGCGTGGTTGTGCTGTCTGATCTGACCCTGGCCTTCAGCACCGCCGGCGACGCCGCCAATGGGCTGCTGTTTGGCTGGGACATCGCCACATTTCAGAAATGGGCGTTGATCTACCTGGGGGTGTCGTCGCTGGCGTTTGTGCTGGTTTGGATTGTGGGCTACCTGCGGAAGGCCTAGGGGAGCAGCGTGAGCTGGCGCATCGGCGATTCCTCGTTGATGAAGCCATAGGCCTCGAACACAGCCGGATCGGGATGGGTGATGTGCTGGCCATCGCTGTGGCGCTCCAGCGCGAACCCCTCCGTGGCCATGCGGCGCATCAAGGCCGCGGCTTCTTCAAGCCGGGCGGCCATAGCCGCGAGGCTGGCGCAATCGGCGGTGAGTCCGGTCTCCTTCCAGGTGAAGTAGGCCATCGGGTGGTTGGGGCAGGCGGGGCTCAGGGCGGCAGGGCTCAGGGCAGCAGCACCAAACCCACTCCCACCAGTAGCAGGCTGGTGATCCAGAAGCGGTGCACCACGGCCACTTCGCCCAGTCCCCCCAGTTCAAAGTGATGGTGCAACGGGGCCATGCGAAACAGGCGCCGTCCCTGGCCTGTGGCCGGGTTCTTGGTGGCCTTGAACACCCAGACCTGCAGGATTACCGAAACCGATTCCGCCAGAAACACGCCGCCCATCAGCAGCAATGGCCAGAGGCTGTTGGAGAGCAGGGCCACCGCGGCCAGGGCCGCCCCCATGGCGAGGGAGCCGGTGTCGCCCATGAACAGCCTGGCGGGGTTGTGGTTGAAGGCCAGAAAGCCCAGCCAACACCCCGCCATGGCCGCGCAGAAGCCCGCCAGCACGGGATCTCCTTCATGGCCCCGCAGCATCAGCTGCAGGGCCATGCCGGTGAACACCACCGCACCGCAACCGGCCGCTAGGCCATCGAGGCCGTCGGTGAGGTTGGTGGCGTTGCTTTCAGCCATCAACACAAAGAGGCCCAGGGGCCAGATCAACAGCCCCAGGGGCAGCACCCAGCCCATCGGCAGGGCCACATCGCCGGCATGGGCACCGCCCAGCCACTGGCCCCAGGCGGCCCAGGCCAGAAACAGCACAGCTGTGCCCGCCTGCAGCGCCAATTTGCCGCGGGGGCTGAGGCCGGTGTTGGTGCGTTTGGTGAGGCTGCGCCAGTCATCGACCGCGCCGATCGCCATGGCGGCCAGGGTGATGGCCGCCACCGCCAGCAGGCGGGGATCTTCGGGGCTGATCAGCCCCCCCACCAGCACCCCAATCGGTACCACGAGCAGACCACCCATGGTGGGGGTCCCAGCCTTGCTCTGGTGTGCCTGGGGGCCTTCTTGGCGGATCACCTGGCCCAGCTTGAGGGCCCTCAGCCGCGGTGTGCCCCAGGCGGTGATCGCGGTGGCCAGCCCCGCCGCCAGCAGCAGCGGTGGGCTGAGCAGCGAATTGGGCACCAGGACGTCACAGAGCAGGCAGCAGCCCAGCAGCAAAAAGCCCAACAACCCAGCCGATTGGCGCGGGTCGCTGGGCCAGGGGGGCAGCGGGAAACGGAATGACAAGGCGGGGGTAGAACGACGTCAGTCTTCCCAGTCTTCCTCGGCCTGGTCGTCGGCCTGGTTGTAATCCTCTTTTTCGCCCATCAGCGCCGAGAGTTCTTCCTCCTCGACCGTGCTCACCTCGGTGCTGGCGCTCTCCTCATCGGCCACCAGGCGGCCGCTGCTCTCAAGCCAGCTCAGCAGATCCGGTTCATCGCGAAGGGGCAGCACCGGAGCCATCTCATTCCGGCCGTAGCGGGTCAGGGAGGGGTTGATGGTGTCGAGCCGGCTGCTGCCGCTGCTTGCAAGCTTGCTCATGGGTATGGATTCGCCGCTCGCTGGTCAATCCGTCACATTAGCTGTCTGACCCGCACAATTCCATGGTTCGTTCGGTGATCCGGCTTTGGGCCCTCGCGTTGATGCTCAGTGCGGTGCTGGTGGCGGCAGGGCAGCGCTGGTCCCAGCCGCTGCACCCCGAGCCGCTGCTGGCCTGGCTGCTGGTGCTGGGGCTGCCGCTGGTGGTGGCGCTCTGGTTGGGGTTCAACTGGCGCCTACCGGCGGGCCAGGGGGGAGAATCGCTCAAGAGTGCTGAGGTTGAGCCCTGATGGGTCGCGCGAAAAAAGTGGTGCTGGCGTATTCGGGCGGGGTTGATACCAGCGTCTGTATTCCCTACCTGAAGCAGGAGTGGGGCGTCGACGACGTGATCACCTTTGCGGCCGATCTCGGCCAGGGGGATGAGCTTGAACCGATTCGCCAGAAGGCGCTTGATTCGGGCGCCAGCCAGTCGATCGTGGGTGATTTGATTGAGCCCTTCATCACGGAATTTGCCTTCCCGGCCATTCGCGCCAATGCGCTCTATGAGGGCCGCTACCCCCTGAGCACCGCCCTGGCCCGGCCGCTGATCGCCCGCCGCCTGGTGGAGATCGCCCGCGAGCTGGGGGCCGATGCGGTCGCCCATGGCTGTACCGGCAAGGGCAACGACCAGGTGCGTTTCGATGTAGCCATCGGAGCCCTGGCCCCCGACCTCAAGGTGCTGACCCCGGCGCGGGAGTGGGGCATGAGCCGTGAACAGACAATCGCCTACGGCGAACGCTGCGGCATTCCCTCACCGGTGAGCAAGGCGTCGCCCTATTCGATCGACCTCAATCTGCTGGGTCGCTCGATTGAGGCCGGTGCCCTGGAGGATCCCAATGTGGAACCTCCAGAAGAGATCTATGCCATGACCGTGTCGGTTGATGCGGCCCCGGCGCAGGCCCAGGTGGTGGAGATTGGCTTTGACCAGGGCAACCCCGTGAGCCTCGATGGGGTGCGCCTCGATCCGGTGAATCTGATCCGCCAGGCCAATGCCCTGGCCGGCAGCCATGGCTTTGGCCGGCTCGACATGATTGAGAACCGGGTGGTGGGCATCAAGAGCCGCGAGATCTATGAAACCCCGGGCCTGCTGTTGCTGATCAGGGCGCACCAGGAGCTCGAGAGCCTCACCCTGGCTGCCGATGTGCTGCGCACCAAGCGCCAGCTCGAAATGCAGTGGGCCGACCTGGTGTACCAGGGCCTGTGGTTTGGACCCCTGAAGGACGCTCTCGATGGCTTCATCGAACGCACCCAGCAGACCGTCAATGGCACGGTCCGGGTGAAGCTGCACAAGGGCAATGCCACCGTGGTAGGCCGCAGTTCAGGTTCCGACAGCCTCTATGTGCCCGACATGGCCACCTATGGCGCCGAGGATCAGTTTGACCATCGGGCATCGGAAGGCTTCATCTACGTGTGGGGCCTGCCGACCCGGCTGTGGGCTGCTCGTCGGCGCCTGGGCTGAGCCCCACCAGGGCTTTCAGCCAGTTCCTGGAGGCCCGCCAAGACCGTTGGCCCGAGGTCGGTTGCGGCAACAGCAGCAACTGCGCTTTGGGCTGGATTGAATTCTGCAGCAACACCTGTTGGCGAAGTCCGGCGGTTTCAGCCAGTAGATGGTGCTGTTGATCGAGCAGCGGCTGCAACCGTTCGCGGAATTTGCGCTCAAAGATTTCTGGCAGATCTTCGAGGAGCCGTTCCATCTCTGCGACCTCGCTGCGGGTGGCCTCCAGGGCCTCCCGCAGATGTTGGAGCTCAACGCTCGAAGACGGCAGGCGAGGCTCCATGGCGCGAACCTACCCACAAACCCCCGAGCGAATCAATCCTTAGGCGTTGGCAGGCTCAAGGGGGGCTGCTTCGGTGGTGGTGGCGCTGGGCATGGAGCGGGGGGCGGGCATCGGCCCGTCCTGCTTCACGGTGAGGTACCGGATGACGTCTTCGGAGAGACGCATGGCCCGCTCCAGCAGGGCCACTTGCTGGCCATCGCCGTTGTGGTTGAGCTGCACGTAGATGCCTTCACGATGCTTGGCGATCGTGTAAGCCAGGCGGCGCTTGCCGCGCATCTGGCAATCGAGCACTTCGGCACCGGCCTCGGTCACGAGGTCGCGGTATTTGTTGACGTGGGTTTCGACCTCTTCCTCCGGAATGTCCGGACGAAGGATGTACATGGTTTCGTAATACGGCTGCGTCATGGTCGCCTGGTAAGGGTGCGTCAGGGGCCAGCGGGCACAGTGCCCACCAGCGACGGATCGTCCAACCTACCAGTGGGGGCGCGAGCTCAAGGAAGCTGCATGCGCACGGCCTCGGAGAGGCTGGGGATGTTGGCCTCCTTGCCGCGCAGGCTTTCAACGACGGCAAACAGCATCAGGGCCAGCGCGCCCAGAAACACCGTATTGCTCAGGGTTCGCACCGCGAACCCACCCCCGAGGGGCGACAACAACACGCTGAACCCCAGTGAGAGCAGCACCAGCACAATGTCGAGCAGAATCGCCTGCATCACGTTGAAGCGGATCAGGTAGGGCACCCGGGCGTTGCGCACCACGGCCAGAAACAGCACCAGGAAGAGCACGAAGCCGCCAAACGGCACGGCTTGCTGAAGCAGCTCCACCGGCCGGGCCGGCAGGGCAAGCCACTCCAGCGCTGGGATCAATCCAAACAGGGAACGGCCAAAGGGAACCGCGTCGTTCCAGGGCAGCAGGTAGGCCGCCGCCGCTAGGAGCCGTTGCCAGATCGGAGGGCCTTGCATCGACATCAACCCGCACATGGTCCACACATGGTCAGAGGCTAGGCAGGGGCGTGGATCAGCCAGGGTCTGTTGCGAGCGCGGCTTCGGCGGCGCGGCGCATCGCATCGACCGGCACATCGCTCCGTTGGCTCCACAGGCGCAGGGCTGCAGCCCCCTGCTGCACCAGCATCTCGAGGCCATCGATGGTGCGGCAGCCCCGGGCCGCGGCGGCCTGCAACAACGGCGTGGGTCTGGGGGTGTAAATCAAGTCGTAGACAGTGGCTTCGGGGGAGAGGTGGGCCAGCTGCTCTGCCCTCAGCGGGCAGGGCCCGTTGAGGGCTCTCGCCTGGGCGCTGGCCATGCCCACCGGGGTGGTGTTCACGATCAGGCTGGCCGTGCTGAGCGCCTCGGTGAAGGCCTCGCTGTACCCCTTGGCCAGCGGTCCCGCTGAGGCGTGCCCAGGCTCTGGCCAGCAGAGGGTTTGCAGTTGGGGTGCCCAGTTGGCGCAGCTGGTCTGGAAGGCTTGCAAGGCGTCGGCACGGCGGCCGGCGAGCTGAATCGAGGCCAGGCCCAGGTTGGCCAGGCCCGCCACCACGGCTCGGGCGCTGCCGCCGCAGCCGAGCACCACGGCCTGGCGGTCAGCCCAGGGGTTGGGGCTGGAGCTTGAGCTGCCATGGCGCAGGGGATCCAGGAAGCCTTCCACATCGGTGTTGGTGCCCAGCCAGCCCCCGCTGGCTTGCCGGCACAGGGTGTTGACGGCGCCCAGCCGCTCGGCCAAGGGGCTGAGCTGGCTGCAGAGCGGGGCGACGGCCTGTTTGTGGGGGATGGTCACGTTGAGGCCGCGGCAATCGACGGCCTCGAGCCCCTGCAGCACCACCTCCAGCCGGTGCGTCGGGGCGGGCAGGGCCAGGTAGACCCAGTTGAGCCCCAGTTCGGCCAGGGCGGCGTTGTGCATGGCCGGCGAGAGCGAGTGGCGCACGGGATCCCCAAGCAGACCCACCAAAACCGTATGGGCGTCAATCTCCCGAAGCGTGGAGGGGGCAGGGGCCATGGCCTGGATCGCCAGAGGAGCAGTCCCCGATCCTCCCTGGTACGGCCTCGGTTCGGGAACCACGCCTCGCCTGGAGAGGGGCCCGCTGCTGAAGATGCAGAGATTCTGAAACTCATATCACCAGGAGGTGGTCCCCATGGGAAAGGTCGTCGGCATTGATCTCGGCACTACGAACAGCTGCGTCGCGGTGATGGAAGGTGGCAAGCCCACCGTGATCGCCAACGCTGAGGGGTTCCGCACCACCCCTTCGGTGGTGGCCTACACCAAAAATCAAGACCAACTTGTTGGTCAGATCGCCAAGCGTCAGGCGGTCATGAACCCCGAAAACACCTTTTATTCGGTGAAGCGGTTCATTGGTCGCCGCGTTGACGAAGTCAACGAGGAATCGAAGGAAGTGAGTTATGGCGTTGAGAAGGCCGGAGCCAACGTCAAGGTCAAGTGCCCGGTTTTGGGGAAGCAGTTTGCCCCTGAGGAGGTGAGCGCCCAGGTGCTGCGCAAGCTGGCTGAAGACGCTGGCAAATACCTCGGCGAGACCGTCACCCAGGCGGTGATCACCGTTCCCGCCTACTTCAACGACTCCCAGCGCCAGGCCACCAAAGACGCCGGCAAGATCGCCGGCCTCGAAGTGCTGCGCATCATCAACGAGCCCACCGCGGCCGCTCTGGCCTATGGCCTCGATCGAAAGAGCAACGAGCGCATCCTGGTCTTTGACCTCGGCGGCGGCACCTTCGACGTTTCGGTGCTTGAGGTTGGCGATGGGGTGTTTGAGGTGCTCTCCACCTCCGGCGATACCCACCTGGGGGGCGACGACTTCGACAAAGTCATTGTCGATCACCTCGCCGACAGCTTCAAGGCCAACGAAGGCATTGACCTGCGCCAAGACAAGCAGGCCCTCCAACGTTTAACCGAGGCGGCCGAAAAGGCCAAGATCGAGCTCTCCAGTGCGTCCCAGAGCGAGATCAACCTGCCGTTCATCACGGCCACGCCGGAGGGCCCCAAGCACCTCGATCTCAACCTCACCCGGGCCAAGTTTGAAGAGCTGGCCTCCAAGCTCATCGACCGTTGCCGAGTGCCGGTCGAGCAAGCGCTCAAGGACGCCAAGCTTGCAGCCAGTGAGCTCGATGAAGTGGTGATGGTGGGCGGCTCCACCCGCATCCCGGCCGTGTTGGAGCTGGTCAAGCGCGTCACCGGTAAAGATCCCAACCAGACCGTTAACCCCGATGAGGTGGTGGCGGTTGGGGCTGCGATTCAGGGCGGTGTGCTGGCCGGTGAGGTCAAGGACATCCTGCTGCTCGATGTCACACCCCTGTCCCTTGGGGTCGAAACCCTGGGTGGTGTGATGACCAAGATGATCACCCGCAACACCACCATCCCCACCAAGAAAGCGGAGGTGTACTCCACCGCGGTGGATGGTCAGACCAACGTCGAGATCCACGTGTTGCAGGGTGAGCGCGAGATGGCCAGCGACAACAAGTCGCTGGGCACCTTCCGGCTCGATGGCATCCCCCCCGCCCCCAGGGGTGTGCCCCAGATCGAAGTCACCTTCGACATTGATGCCAACGGAATCCTCAGCGTCACGGCCAAAGACAAGGGCAGCGGCAAGGAGCAGAGCATCTCGATCACCGGCGCCTCCACCCTCAGTGACAACGAGGTGGATAAGATGGTGAAGGATGCCGAATCCAATGCAGCTGCCGATAAGGAAAAGCGCGAGAAGATCGACGTCCGCAATCAGGCTGAAACCCTGATTTACCAGGCTGAAAAGCAGCTCGGTGAACTGGGCGACAAGGTGGGCGCTGCCGACAAGACCAAGGTCGAAGACTTTGCCAAGCAACTCAAGGAGGCGCTTGAGAAAGACGACATCGAGACCATCAAGACCGTGCTGGAGCAGCTTCAGCAAGCGCTCTATGCCGCGGGTGCCGCTGTCTATCAGCAAGCTGGTGCCGATGGGGCCGGTGGTGCTCCGGGTGGCAATGGCGACGGGGCTGCTGGCGGCAGTGCCTCTGCTGATGACGTCATCGACGCCGAGTTCACCGAGACCAAGTGATCGCTTGAACCCTGGTGGGTTTGACCCGGCTTGATCCCAATCAATCAATCAAGCCTCCCCGAAACGGGGGAGGCTTTTTTTGTGGGCTTCAGGGCCCCACAGGCACCTGGCGCGGCTCAGGGTTTCAGGGTCGCCAGGGCTGCTCGAGCCCGGTTGAGTAGGGGGCCCGGCAGGGTCACGAAGCCGAGGGCTGGCGCATCCGCCTGGGCCGCGTCGGAGAGGGTGTAGCCGAAGGCTTTCTGCAGGGCTGGCAGTTTGGTGCCATTGCCGCTCCGATACAGCAACACCCAGCTGAAGGTGACGATCGGGTATCCGGTTGTGGGGTTGGGATTACTGCCGGTGAGTTCGGGCCCTAGATCAATGCTGGCCAGGGCCTTGGCAGCCTCTTCGGTGCTGGGCTTGGCCAGCTGGCCGCTGCGGTTGGCGAGGGCTGCAGCCTGGAGGCCAGCCCGCACATAGGCCGACTCCACGTAGCCGATGCGACCCTTGGCCTGCAGCAGGTTGGCGGCGACGCCCTCGTTGCCTTTGGCGCCCACCCCAGTGGGCCAGTTGACCGATTTGCCGACCCCCACGCTGCGGTTCCAGGCGGGGCTAAAGGCGGCCAGCGACTTGGTGAAGTTGTAGGTGGTGCCGGAGCCGTCGGAGCGAAACACCACCTGGATTGCCTGATCGGCGCAGCCCAGTTGCTTGAAGTTGTTGATGGTGCCAGAGAAGATCCCCACCACCTGCGCCTGGCTGAGCCTGAGCTCACAGCCCGGCAGGTTGTAGGCCACGGCGATGGCGCCGGCCGTGAGCGGAATCTGCACGGCACCCCGCTGGATCGCTGCGGCTTCCGCGGTCGTCAGCGGTGCATCGCTGGCGCCGAAGTCGACCGTGCCGGCCTGGAACTGGCGTACTCCGGCACCGGAACCCACCGATTGGTAGTTGACGCGGATCTTCTCTCGGCTGGTGAGGTCGGCAAACCAACGCTGGTAAATCCCGGCTGGAAAGCTCGCGCCCGCCCCCTGCAGTGAGGCCGAAGGACCACCACAACCCACCAAGGCCGCCAAGGGCACCAGGGCCACCAGGCTGCTGGTCATACAGGCCAGGGCTCCGGCGCGCAAGCGCTGGGGGCGGCAGATCGGGGAGTGCACCATCGGCCGGCTACCAGTTGCTGGATCGGAAGCTTGGATCGGATTGAGCAGATCCGGTCCAAGCTTCCGATCGAAGCAGGTTAGGGCTTGATTAGGCGGCCTCCAGCTGCTGGGCGAGCCATTCGGCGGTGGCGGGCGCCAGTAGCAGGCCATTGCGGTAATGGCCGCTGGCTAGCAGTAGGCCGGGCTCCAGTTGTTCAAGCCAGGGGGCCGGGCGCCCCTGGGGCTGGGCCCGCAGCCCCTGCCACTGGCGCAGCACTTGGGCCTGCTGTAGCCAGCTTGGGGCGTCCCCCTGGAGGGTTTGGAGGGCCTGCAGCGCTGCTGGGTCGGCGGTGCTGCCCGGCTCCAGGGTGGCGCCGAGCCAAAGCCGGTGGCTGCTGTCGCCGGGCTGGGCGCGGCGCGGCACCAGGTTGATGCCACGCCAGGTCACCGCTGCGGGCCAGTCATCGGACCAGTGCCAAGGATTGGATGGGCCCCCTGCCAGTTCCAGGGCTTGCCCCAACACGGGAGCCAAGGCGATCGAATGGCCCAGCCCGGCCAGAAGGGCTGCGCTGGGAACCCCGGCGCAGATCACCAGCCAGTTTGATTCGAGCTCCTGGCCGCTGGCCAGCTGCACCCGCCAACCACCCGCCGCCCGCCGCAGCTCAGTGGCCCTGCCGTTGTAGGTGGTGGCTCCCAGGCCACGGGCCGCCGCCAGCAGGGCCTCGAGGGTGGGCCCTGGATCGAGCTGGCCATCGCGCGGTGACCACAGGGCGCCAAGCGCCTGGGCGGGCAGGGAGGGTTGCAGGGCCTGCAGTCGCTCTCGGCTCCACAGCTCCAGGGCCAATCCCTGGGCCTGGCGTTCGGCGCAGAGACGCTGTTGGCGTTGGGCTTCTTCGCTGCTGGCGGCGAGCAGCAGCAGGCCTCGTCGCAGGTTCACCGGGTGACCCAGGGCCTGCAGCTCAGGACACCATTGCTCCCAGAGGGCCAGGCTGCGTTGACGCAGCCGCCAGGCCCGGCCACTCGAGCGATGGAACACCTGGGCCATCAACAGCCCCAGGGCAGCCCAGCTTCCCGACGGCGAGCCCGGCTTGGGGCTGTTGGGGGTGTCGCCGGTGCCAAGTTCGAGGTTTGGGTCGATCAGGCCGACCTGGTGACCCCGGCGCTGAAGCCACCAACAGGCGGTGCGGCCGATGATGCCGCCGCCCAGGATCAGTACGGATCGGCGGGGCCCGGCCGGTGCAGACCCCTGGTCATGCCTCAGACCTGCTTGAGCGATTCTTGAACCTCTGGGGGCAGCATCTGGGCGTAGAGCCCGAAGCCGCTGGCCACCTTGATGTAGGCCTTGCGGAGCTTGTCTCCGTCTTGTTCAACAGCCGCCTCATCGAGCTGGGCGAGGGCCGTTTTCAGGGCGTTGGCCCGGTCGGTCGCCTCGGCCCGATTGGCCGGCAGTAGCCGCTGGTTGATGTAGAGCATCTCCCGGCTCACTTCCTGCATCGGACCATGGATCAGGTTGCGGGTGAAGGTCCAGTCCTTCTCGTTGACCAGGGCGGCGAGTTCGGGTAGACGGTTGCGGGCCGCGAGGAACCCCTCGGCCTGGCGCTCGATCGTGGCCATGTCTTCGGGGCTGATGCTGGGCGGCTTGCGGCTCTGGCCGCCATCACAGGCGGCCAAGCTGAAGCACAGCACCACGGCCAGACAGGCCCCCAGCAGCCGGCGCAGCTGGTGAATCAGGCCAGAACCTGGGATCGGAGCTTGCGAAGCCTGAGAAGCCTGAGCAGAGACCATGGCGCCCATCGACAGACAGATCAGGGGCGGAGTTTATCTGGCTCCTGTCGCCAGCGGCTTGGTCTGTAGCCCCTTGCAATCAGCAGCTCCAGGTGGTGAGCTAGCCCATTCTGGCTTTGGGGAGCCGGGCGGCCCAATGCCGATCCCGGTTTCTTGGGCCGTTCCGGCTTTTGGCCTCGTTTGTTGTTTCTTGACTGTTGTGATGCATTCCCCGAGCGCCATTGTGTTGGTGATCTGCCCGGACCGGCCTGGTCTGGTCAGTGAGCTCTCGAGCTGGGTGGCGGCCAATGGCGGCAACATCCGCCACGCCGACCACCACACCGATGCGGGAGCCGGTCTGTTCCTGAGCCGCATTGAGTGGACGCTGGAAGGCTTCGGCCTGCCGAGGGCCGCCATCCCCCCGGCGATTGCAGCCCTGGCCGAGCGGCTGGGGGGCGAGGGGCAGGTCTACTTCTCGGATGTGATTCCCCGGGTGGCCATTTTCGTGAGCAAGCAGGACCACTGCCTGCTCGATTTGCTCTGGCGTACCCGGGCCGGGGAGCTGGCGATGCAGGTGCCCCTGGTGGTGTCCAACCACAACGACCTGCGCGCGGTGGCCGAAGACTTCGGCGCCCGCTTTGTGCATCTGCCGATCACGGCGGCCACCAAGGCCGAGGTGGAGGCCCAGCAGCTCGCCCTGCTTGAGGAGGAGCGGATCGAGCTGGTGGTGCTGGCCAAGTACATGCAGGTGATCAGCCCCACCTTTCTGGCCCGTTTTAATGGCAGCAGCGACGACAACCCGGCGACCAATCGGGTCATCAATATCCACCATTCTTTCCTGCCCGCCTTCATGGGAGCCCAGCCCTATCACCGGGCCTGGGAGCGGGGTGTGAAGCTCATCGGAGCCACGGCTCACTACGTGACCGAGGAGCTCGACGGCGGACCGATTATCGAGCAGGCCACGGTGCCGGTCAGCCACCGCGACGGGGTCGACGACCTGATCCGCAAGGGCCGTGACTGCGAACGGCTGGCGCTCTCGCGGGCTCTGCGGCTGCATTTGCGGCGCCAGGTGATGGTGTATCGCGGCCGCACGGCGGTGTTTGCCTGATCTGATCAGGCTGCCCCAGCCCCAGCCTCAGCTCCACTGAGGGCCTCCAGGCGGTGCCTGGCCAGGGTGGCCGTTGGCAGGGGGCCTTCCAGGTGAGACCAGGGCAGGACCTGATCGGGGTTCCAGGTGGCGTGGATCACCGAGTCCCAGGGGGGGGGTGGCTGGGTGTCCCAGCTGAGGGACACCTGGGCGGGCACCTCAGGGCCCTCCCCGGCCAGCACAGCCCGGTAGGCGGCTTTCCAGCCGCCAAGGCTGTCGTGGGATCCGCGGGCGGCGGCGATCACCGGCGCCAGGCGTCGATCGCTGCGGGCCAGCAGGGCCTGGATCACGCTCCAGCCGTAGCTCTCGGGCCGCAGCTCGATGCCTTTGGGTTTGAGGCGCTTGGCCAGCAGCTTGAGGCGCTTCTCGGCATCCGAGCGCACGCCTTCCCACTGAAACGGGGTGTGGGCTTTGGGCACGAAGGTGCTCACCCCGAAGGACAGGCGCAGCCCCGGGGTGGCTTTTTTGAGGGCTAGCAGCAGTTCGGCGGTGGCCTCCACATCGGCCTCCTGCTCGGTGGGCAGGCCCACCATCCCGTAGAGCTTGAGGCCCGTAAGGCCGCCTTCTTTGGCATAGCGGGCGGCGGCGTAGATCTCTTCGGTGGCGAGTTTTTTGTTGACCACCTCCCGCAGGCGCTCGCTGCCGCTCTCAATCGCGATGGTGAGTGACTTGCTGCCCCGTTTGGCCAGGATGCGCCCCAGCTCGGGGGTCACCGTGGCGGCCCGTACCGAGCTCACGCTCACCCGGGTGCCCTCGAAACGGTCTTGATTGAGCCAGCTCAGCAGCTCGCCAAACTGGGGATGCTGGGTGACCGAAGCCCCCAGCAGGCCGAGCCGCTGGGTGGCCGTTAGCCCCTTGTCCACCGCCGGGATCAGGCCATCGTCGAGGCTGGCGGTGCGAAATGGCAACGTGAGGTAGCTGGCCAGGCAGAAGCGGCAGAGCTCCGGGCAGCTGCGCACAACCTCGACCATGTGGATGCTGGGCCAGGCCGCCTCGGGGGTGATCACCGTGGAGTGGCTGAGGGTGTTGCCGCGCCAGGTCTGTTTGGCGATTGTGGCCGGGATCGGCAGCCCGTTGTCATGGCGTTGGCCATCGCCGCCCTCGACCGTACTGGCGTCGATTGGGTTTATGGCCAGCAGCTTGCCGTCTGAGCTGTAGCGCGGCGCGTAGAGCGCCGGCACATAAATTCCCGGCACCTGGGCCAGGCGCCGCAGCCGTTCTGGCCGGGGTGCTGCGCGGCAAGCCTGCAGGGCATCGATGAAGGCCGGTAGCAGCAGCTCGCCATCGCCGAGCAGCACCGCGTCAAAAAATGGTGCCAAGGGCTCGGGGTTGGCGGTGAGCACCGGCCCGCCGCCAAACACGATTGGATCGGTGTCGCCCCGGGCGGCGGCCCAGATCGGGATGCGTTGCTGCTCGAGCAGATCCAGTAGCACCGGTCCATCGAGCTCCCAGCTCAGCGAGAGGCCAAACAGGTCGAGGTGGGCTCCGCGGCCGCGCTGGCCCCCATGGGCGGGATCCCCCTGGTCGGTGAACAGGCGCCGCACATCGACATCGGGCCGCTGGGCCAGGCTGGCCCACACCACCTGGTAGCCCAGGCTGGTGATGCCCACCGTGTAGGTGCTGGGGAAGGCCAAAACGGCGCGCAGGGCCCCGGCTTCGGGTACCGCCGGCTCAAACAGCAGGGTTTCCTGGTTCATGCCGGGATGCGCTCCAACGCCGCATCGCCGCCGACCACGGCCCGGGTACTCAAGTGTCGATCCAGGCTTGCGAGCACGCCGCCATGGTGCATGGCCAAGGCCAACAGGTACGTGTCGGTGATCTGGTTGGCATCGATTAGCGCCGTCGGTTCCACGTGGGGCAGGGCCAGCAGGCTTGGGGCTTCGCGCCAGTACACGTGCTGTGGGTGGGTGATCAGTTGGTCAAGAATGGTGCTGATCGAGGCCGGACTTCCAGTGGCGTTGGGATAACGCGGATGGCCCACGATGCGCAGCACCGCGTTCTGGGTCAGAGCACAACTGGCCCAGGGGGCCGAGCCCCGGGTTGCAAACCACTGATGGGCGGCTTCATGGTGGACATGCCGTGGATCGATCAGGGCGATCAGCACATTCACATCCAGCAGAGCCACACCGCTCATGCCGATTCGTCGCGCAGGGTGTTGACCAGCTCAAGATCCACCGGGGCGCCGCTCTCTTGGATCGGCAGCAGGGGGAGGCCGTTCCGGCTGGATGCTGCCAAACGTCGCGGGGTGGCCACAGGCGCCGCCAGAGCTTCGCGGGCTAGGGCGCTGATCACGCTGCCCAGGGGCTGGCGTCGCTGGCGGGCCAGCACCTTGGCGGCGGCCAGCACGTCGTCGTCCAGGCTCAGGGTGGTCCGCATCTGATGCGTTGCATCAGGCATCAGCCTAGTGTCTGGGCCGCTTTGCTGAGTTCTGGGCTGTGAACACCTTCTGGGCTGTGAACATCTTCTGGACTGTGAACATCTTCTGGGCCAGGGGATCGTCGGGCTGTTGACGGGTCTGGGGCTTGCGTCGAGGTTCTGGATGCTCGTTTCCTTTTTCGGGCGAGCAATGGACGCAAGCCTTCCCTGTCGAAAGCGGTCACATCGGGTCACGCCTCCGACAGCACCAACGCCTCCTCTGCGGCGCTCACCACCCGGCCGCTGTCTTCGAAGCCATCGATCTGGTCGAAGTTGAGGTAGCGGTAGAGCTCGGCGCCAAAGGGGTCAATGCGCGCGGCGGCGATGGCCAGGTATTCGGGCTTGCTGGGGATCCGGCCCAGCTGGGCGCACACCGCTGCCAGTTCGGCGCTGCCCAAGTACACCTGGGCGCCGTTGCCGAGCCGGTTGTTGAAGTTGCGGGTGCTGGTGGAAAACACGGTGGTGTTGTCATCCACGCGAGCCTGGTTGCCCATGCAGAGCGAGCAGCCGGGCATCTCCATGCGCGAGCCCGCGGCTTCAAAGATGGCGTAGTAGCCCTCTTGCTTGAGCGTCTCTTCATCCATGCGGGTGGGCGGGCAGACCCAAAGCCGGGCCGCGTTGGCGCCCTGGCCCTCGAGCACATTGGCGGCGGCGCGGTAATGACCGATGTTGGTCATGCAGGAGCCGATGAACACTTCATCAATGTTGGCCCCGGCCACTTCGCTCAGGGTTTTGACGTTGTCGGGATCGTTGGGGCAGGCCACGATTGGCTCGGTGATCGCATTGAGGTCGATCTCGATGACCGCGGCGTAGTCGGCATCAGGGTCGGCTGCGAGCAGCTGCGGATTGGCGAGCCAGGCCTCCATTGCTTTGATGCGGCGGGCCAGGGTGCGGGCATCGCCGTAGCCCCGGGCAATCATGTTTTTCAACAGCGCCACATTGCTGCGCAAGTATTCACTCACCGTCTCCGCGGAGAGCTTGATCGTGCTGCCGGCACAGGAGCGTTCGGCGGTGGCATCGGTGAGCTCAAACGCCTGCTCGAGTTTGAGATCGGGCAGCCCCTCGATCTCCATGATGCGGCCGTTGAAGACGTTCTGCTTGCCCTCCTTGGCCACGGTGAGGAGCCCCTGCTGGATCGCCACATGGGGAATGGCATTCACCACATCGCGCAGGGTCACGCCGGGTTGCAGCTGTCCTGTGAACTTGACCAGCACGGATTCGGGCATGTCGAGTGGCATGGCGCCGATCGCGGCGGCAAAGGCCACCAGGCCCGATCCCGCCGGAAACGAGATCCCGAGTGGGAAGCGGGTGTGACTGTCGCCGCCGGTGCCGACGGTGTCGGGCAGCAGCATGCGGTTGAGCCAGCTGTGGATGATGCCGTCACCGGGACGCAGGGCCACGCCCCCCCGCGAGGCCATGAACGCAGGCAACTCGGCGTGGGTTTTGAGGTCGACCGGCTTGGGGTAGGCGGCGGTGTGGCAAAAACTCTGCATCACCAAATCGGCGCTGAAGCCCAAACAGGCCAGCTCTTTCATCTCATCGCGGGTCATGGGCCCGGTGGTGTCTTGGGATCCGACGGTGGTCATCAGTGGTTCGCAGCTGGTGCCGGGTCGCACTCCCGCCAGGCCGCAGGCTTTGCCCACCATCTTTTGGGCCAGGGTGAAGCCCTTGCCGGTGTTGGCCGGGGCCACCGGGCGAATGAACAGATCGGAGGCCGGTAGGCCCAGCTGGGCGCGCACCTTGTCGGTGAGGGAGCGGCCGATCAGCAGGGGGATGCGCCCGCCGGCGCGCACCTCATCGGCGATGGTGCTGGGCTTGAGCTCAAAGCGGGCCACGATGGCGCCGGCGTTGGGCTCGCCGGCCGCGCGCTCGATTGTGCCGGCGTGGGGGCGAATGGTGATCACATCGCCGCTCTGCAGGGCGCTCACGTCGCACTCAATCGGCAGGGCGCCCGAGTCCTCAGCGGTGTTGAAAAAAATCGGCGCGATCTTGCCTCCCAAAATGACGCCGCCGCCCCGTTTGTTTGGAACGTGGGGAATCTTGGCGCCGGTGTGCCACAACACCGAATTGATCGCCGATTTGCGTGAGCTGCCTGTGCCCACCACATCGCCCACGTAGGCGACTGGGTGGCCCTTGGTTTTGAGCTGGTCGATCAGCGCGAGGCCGCCCGGCATGCGGGTCTCCAGCATCGCCATGGCGTGCAGGGGGATGTCGGGGCGGGTGGTGGCGTGGGTGGCCGGCGAGAGGTCGTCGGTGTTGGTCTCCCCCTCGACTTTGAACACCGTGACGGTGATGGCGGCCGGCAGCTCCGGCTTGACGGTGAACCACTCGGCGGCGGCCCAGCTGTTGGTCACCTGCTTGGCGTAGGGGTTGGTTTCGGCCAGCTCCAGCACATCGTGGTAGGCGTCGTAAACCAGCAGGGTCTTGCTGAGGCCCGTGGCTGCCGCCGCGGCAATCGGCGCTTCGGGGTTGCTGAGCAGCTCGATTAGGGCGCTCACGTTGTAACCGCCGATCATGGTGGCGAGCAGCTCCACGGCCTGCAGGGGGCTTACCAGGGGGCAGGGAGTGTCGCCCTTGGCCACGGCCGCCAGCCAGCTGGCCTTCACGTAGGCCGCCTCATCAACCCCTGGGGGGATCCGCTCGCTCAGCAGGTCGAGGAGAAAGGCCTCTTCGCCGGCGGGGGGCGTAGCCAGCAGCTCGGTCAGGGCGCCGGTTTGCTCGGCGCTCAGGGGCAGGGCAGGCACCCCCAGGGAGGCCCGCTCGGTGGCGGCGGCCCGGTAGTCGGCAAGAAACGTGCTGGCAGCGGACATCGCGGCAGGCTGTCCGGGATGGGTCCCGGGCGATCAGAAGAAATCCATTGTTGACGGACGCCTGCCCAAGGTTGGTCGCAACCGCTTCATCCCTGGTTGCTAGAGCGCAATGACTCAGCGCTGACGCAGGGTGTTTGGCGTCCGCCTGAGAACCCCGATCACCCGGTCCTGGTTGAAGCTGACCAGCACGTAAACCGCGAGGATCAACACGGAAGGTACGAAAGGCCACCGTATATCAACAATGCGAACAGCATGAAAAGCGGTGTTTAAGGCAAAGAATAGGCTTCGATTTTGGGCTTCTTTGCTGATCAGCCTGAGGCTTGGCAGGGCGTGATAATCTTCTGCGCTGCGTCCGATGAGATAGAGCAAAAAGTACATTAGGAACATCAGCAGCCAGCCGAAAGCTCCCAGGGTTGGGTATAGTTTGTGTTCGACCCAAAAATGGCTAACATTAATATCTTTGAAAATGGCCCCAGACCAAGGGGGGATTAGACAGATGATCCCGAGCAGCAGCCCTGTGTAGATATTTTGCTTGCGATTCTTGCTGTTTGATAGGACGAGAATGGAGCGGTGAAAGCACCAGGCCTCGTACAAAACGAGAAGGGTTAAAAGATAAAAGCTGACCTGGTAAAAGCCGATGAATAGAAAATGGGCTTTTTGCGTTGTTTCGAATAGTTTGAAAGAGTCGCTGAGCATGTCGGGCAGCAGCAACGCCAGCACGGTCATCGCGATGGCGTACAAGGCGTCGATCAGGCCCACCCATTGGTCGGGTTTCGGTGCGCCGATGTGTCTGAAGGGAAGCATGGTTGCTGACAGCCAGGTTTTGCGGCACTTGGACGAGTCTCGCAGGCTTGCTTCTGGGTCAACGCCTCTCGCTTCTAGGCTTGAATCCTGTGCGTCTGGGGTCACCCCCGCCCCCGCCATGCTGCCCACATCCGATCTGCACGTGGTGGAAACCCGGCCGCTGGTGCCGCCAGCGCTGCTGCACCGCGACTTGCCCTTGAGCGAGGCCGGGGCAGCGACGGTTCGGCAGGCGCGCGAGCGGATTCAGGCGATCCTGCATGGCCGCGATGATCGTCTGCTGGTGATCGTGGGGCCGTGCTCGGTCCATGACGCCGCGGCTGCCCAGGAGTACGCCAACGCCATCGCCCAGCTGCGCCATCAACACCGCGAGCAGCTCGAGGTAGTGATGCGGGTCTACTTCGAGAAGCCACGCACCACCGTGGGCTGGAAGGGGCTGATCAATGACCCTCACCTCGACGGCAGCTACGACATCAACACCGGCCTACGGCTAGCTCGGGGCCTGCTGCTGCACTTGGCCGAGTTGGGCCTGCCGGCGGCCACCGAACTGCTCGATCCGGTGGTGCCCCAGTACATTGCCGATCTGATCAGCTGGACCGCCATTGGTGCCCGCACCACGGAAAGCCAGACCCACCGCGAGATGGCATCGGGGCTATCAATGCCGATCGGCTTCAAGAACGGCACCGACGGCAGCGTCAGCACCGCGGTGAACGCGATCGAGGCCTCAGCCCGGCCGCACCATTTTCTGGGGATCAACAGCGACGGCGCCGCCGCGATCGTGAGCACCACCGGCAACCCTGACGGCCATCTGGTGCTGCGGGGTGGGAAGAGCGGCTCCAATTACCACGTGGAGGCCGTTGACAAGGCCTCGCTGTCGCTCGAGGCTGCCGGCCTACCCCACCGGCTGATGGTGGATTGCAGCCATGGCAACTCCAACAAGGATTACCGGCGTCAGGGGGAGGTGTTGCGGGCGATCGCCGAGCAGATGATTGCCGGCTCCACCAAGTTGATGGGGGTGATGATCGAGAGCCATTTGGTGGCCGGCAATCAGAAGCTCCCCGATGATCTGAGCCAGCTCACCTATGGCCAGAGCATCACCGATGCCTGCATCGACCTGGCGACCACCACCGAGCTCCTGGCTGAGCTGGCGCTAGCGGTTCAGAGCGCCAGGCTGCTCCCCTTCAGGAGCTGAACTGGTGCCACAGCCAGGCCACGGCCAGCGGCACGCTGAGGTTGTCGATGCCGCCCCAGCCGATCTGCTCGAGCAGCATGGCAGATGCGGCAATCGCTAGCAGGGCGAGGGGTGCGGGCGGGAGCTCTCCCAGGTTGCCACCGCTCGCCGTGGTGAGGCCCGCCAGGGCAGCCAGCACGGCCAGGCTTACCAAACCCATGGTGAGGGTGCCCGCCAGCGAGCGCCGTTGGCCCAGTACACGCCAGCTGGCTGAGCTCACCAGCGGGCCCAGCAGTCCGGCCAACCCATCACCCAGGGCCATCACCAGCACGCCTGCACACACGGCGTCGGCCCGCTGTGGCCAGAAGATCAGCAATAGCAGCGTGATCGAGGCGCCATAGGCGACGGTGCCATAGCTGTGGCGGCCCACATCTTCGATGGCGGGCAGCACCCTGTAGCGGTGGTTGAGCGCCGCCAGCAGCGTGATGATCGCGGCGGCAGGCAAGGCTATGAGGCGATCGATGCCCGAGATCCAGGCCAGGGGTACCACGGCCCCAGTGCCGATGTGCACCAGCTTGCGACTCCACTCGCGCTGCTGGGGCCAGCGCTGGCGCAGTTTCTGGGCCATGGCGGCCAGCAGGGCCAGCCACAGCGCCACGGCTGTGGCACCGAGGCCTTGGCGAATCCACCAGCCCTGGCTCGCCAGCAGGCTTGGGCCGAGGCCCGGGAGGTCGATGCCGCCCATGGTCAGCTCAGGCCGCCTGTTGCTGGTTGCTCAGCAAGCGCAGTTTCAAAATGGCCTTGGCTTCAAGCTGCCGCACCCGCTCCCGAGACACATTGATCAACCGGCCGATCTCGGCGAGCGTGAGGGGTTCGGAACCCTCAAGGCCGAAGCGCAGTTTGAGGATCTTCTGCTCGCGCTCATTGAGCTGGGAGAGCCAGCTGCCGAGGTGTTCCTTCTGCAGAAGGCGATCCATCGAATCAAAATGTTCACCGCTGGCGGGATCGGCGATGAGCTCCCCGAGCGTGCTGCGATCGTCTTCGCCACGGGCATGGGCGTCGAGAGAGGCGCAGGGTGCGCTCTGGGCCATCAGCTCTTCGAGCTCTTGCGGAGCCATGTCAAGGGCGTGGGAGAGCTCGAGGCGGTTGGGTTGACGGCCCAAGCGATGGGAGAGCTCCCGCGTCACGCGGCGCATCTTTGAGAGCTTTTCGCTGATGTGGATCGGCAACCGAATCGTACGGGCACTGTTGTCAATGGCCCGCGTCATGCCTTGGCGAATCCACCAATAGGCATAGGTCGAGAACTTGTAGCCCATGGCGGGGTCAAACTTGTCGACGGCGCGCTCGAGCCCGATGGCTCCCTCCTGGACCAGATCCATCAGTTCGAGGCCTTGGTTCTGATATTTCTTGGCTACGCTCACCACCAGACGGAGGTTGGCAGACATCATCCGATCGCGGGCCCGTTGGCCCATACGGATCAGGCGCAGATGTTTGGGCGTGCGCTCTTCAGCTGGAACGTCGCGAAGCCGTTTTGCCGACTGGACATGATGGGCCAGCTCGATTTCCTCGGCCGGTGTGAGCAGTGGTACCCGACCGATCGTGCTGAGATACCAGCCAATCGAATCGGCGCCCAGTTTTCCGCCCGCTCTGGGGCTCGAAGCCTTGGTCGGCTTCGGCCCCACGACGTTGCTGTCAACAACGTCATGAGCGGAGTGCGGAGGTGTCCCCTTCACCCCGGTCTCCGTATGGATTTAGGCGGAATGTAGCACTGGAGCTGATAGGTGAACACCTCAAAGCGAAAAAATTTCTGTATGAATTTTGCCTCAATTGTGCTGATCCTGACAGATTGAATCCAATCGAAGCTGTAGTGCACTAGAGGGTGGGGGTGAGGCCACCGCGCCAGCGCTTGATCAGGTCTTTCTGCACCAACTGGGGTTCGCCTTCGAGCTGTCGCTGCTGGAAATTACCCTGGCTATCCATGTGCCAGGCCCCGGTGTCATTGAGATAGAGCTCCAGGAGTTGTTCCAGCTGCATCCTGAACTGGGCATCTTCGATCGGAGCTACAGCCTCCACCCGTCGATCAAGGTTGCGGCCCATCCAGTCGGCGCTGCCCATGAACAGCTCCGGTTCGCCGGCATTGGCAAACCAGAACAGGCGGGAGTGCTCCAGGAACCGGCCGATCACGCTCACGACGCTGATGTTGTCGCTGATACCAGCGACCCCTGGCCTGAGGCAGCACATGCCGCGAATGATTAAGTCGATCCGCACGCCTGCCTGGGAGGCCTCATAGAGGAGGGCAATGATCTTCGGATCCACCAGCGAATTCATCTTGGCGCGGATGTGACCGCCCCGACCGGAGATCGAATGGCTGATCTCGCGTCGAATCAGGCTTTCCGTGCCGCTGCGCAGGGTGACCGGAGCCACCAGCAGGCGGCGGAAGCTCTGCTGTTTCGAGAAGCCGGTCAGGTAATTGAACAATTCCACCAAGTCGGCTCCAAATTCGGGCCTGGCGGTCAACAGGCCGATATCGGTGTACAGGCTGGAGGTTTTGGAGTTGTAGTTACCGGTGCCGATGTGCACATAGCTATTGAGCTTCTGCTTTTCACGACGCACCACCAGGGCGATCTTGGTGTGGGTTTTGAGGCCCAGCACGCCATAGACCACGTGCACGCCTGAGCTTTCCAGTTGCTTGGCCCACTGGATGTTGTTGTCTTCATCGAAGCGGGCCTTCAGCTCCACCAAGGCCATGACCTGTTTGCCGTTTTCGGCTGCCCGGATCAGGGCTGCCACCACCGGAGAATCCTTGGAGGTGCGGTAGAGGGTCATCTTGATGGCCAGCACCGAGGGGTCGTCGGCGGCCTGGTTGAGGAACTCCTCAACGGAGGTGGCAAAGAGGTCATAGGGGTGTTGCAGCAGCACATCACGGCGGCGGATCACCGAGAAGATGCTCTCGAATTCCTCCTCTTTGATTGAGCCGTCTTCGAGTTTGCTTTTCTGCGCCCTGGCGAGGGCCGGCACCGTGCGGCCTTTGTGGGGTTTGTCTTTGAGCTGGGGGAGGCCGATCGCCATCAGGCTCATCAGGTCGTCCAGCCCCAGGGGCCCATTGATCCGGTAGAGGTCTTCGGGTTCCACCGCCATGCCCTCCATCAGCAGCTGCACCACCTCGTCGGGCATTTCATCGGCCACCTCCAGCCGCACCACCTCACCCCCGCGGCGGCGTTTGCGCAGGCCTTCTTCCAGGGCCTCCATCAGGTCATCAGCTTCCAGATCCCTCAACTCCAGATCGGCGTCCCGGGTCACGCGGAAGAAGTAGTGCCCCTCCACGTCCATACCTGGAAACAGCAAACCGAGGTTGAAAGCCACCACCTGTTCAAGGGGAACAGCGGTAAACACCGGCTCGCTTTGCCGACCCCATAGATCGCGGGGGATCTGCACTAAGCGGGGCAAAATCTTCTGGGGAACTTTGACCCGGGCAAATTCTTGTTGGCCGGTTTGTGGATCCCGCACGAGGGCGGCCACGTTCAGGCTGAGGTTGCTGATGAAGGGGAAGGGGTGGGATGGATCCACCGCCAGGGGCGTGAGCACCGGGAAGATGGCCGTCTGAAAGTAGTGGTTGACCCAGTCGCGTTGTTGCGGGTTGAGATTGATGTAATCCAGCAAGTGAACGCCGTATTCACCCAGTTGGGTTTTGAGCGAATGGCGGTAGTGCTGCTGTTGCATTTCCAGCAACGGGCGCAGCTTGGCCTGGATGGCCTCCAGCTGCTGCTGGGGCGTGAGACCGTCATCGCTGAGGGTGGAGATACCAGCTTCTTGCTGTGACTTCAGCGAAGCCACCCTCACCATGAAGAACTCATCGAGGTTGTTGCTGAAAATCGCGCTAAATTTGGCCTGCTCCAGCAGTGGGGTGTGCTCATTGAGCGCTTCGGCCAGCACTCGATAGTTGAATTGGAGCCAGCTCAGCTCCCGGTTGATGTAGAGCTCGGGCGCGACTGGTGACTCGTCTTGGCTGGCAACCATGGCCCTGCTGGGGCGCCTGAACGCTCAGCGCCGCCGTTTCCTCTGACCGCAACGTAGCAATATCAGCCTGGGGATCCCGGTGTTGGGCTTGCTTGACGGGGAAGCCCGCCGGCCACCAGCAGCGCCACACCGGCCAGCACCAGCGTGGCCAGCCAAAATGGGCTCTGGCGACCCACGGTTTCATAGGCCAGTCCCGCCAGTGGTGGTCCCAGAAAGCTGCCCAGGCTTTGCAGGCCCTGCAGGCTGCCCAGGGCCGCGCCCTGACCATTGGCATCGAGTCGGCGCGAGACGAGTGAGCGCAGGCTTGGCGTCACCAGGCCGGTACCCATCGCGAGCAGGGCCACGGCACTAAAGACGACCGGCTGGGCGCTCTCGATCCGGGCCAGGGGAATCAAGGCACAGCCCGCGATCACAAACCCCAACCCAAAAAGGCTGAGGCGCCATTCGCCGAAGCGCTTCACCAGTGGACCGATCAGCCCGCCTTGCACCACCGTGGCCACCACCCCCACGATGAGAAAGGCTGCCCCCGCAAGCCCCGGGCCCCAGCCGAAGGCCTGTTTGAAATAGAGCACCAGCACGGCAGTGAAGCCGTTAAAGGCGAGGAAGAACAAAAAGAAGGCGGCACAGAGACGGCGCACCTGGGGATTGCCAAACACCCGTGCCAGCTGGGTCCAGGGTTGCAGCTCCCGTTTCGGGGGCAGCGCAATTCGGGATTCGACCGGATGGGTTTCGGGCAGCAGGGTGAGCACCAGCACCAGATTGAGCACTCCGATCGCCACGGCCAGCAGCAGCGGCAGGGTTACCGAGATGCGCCCCAGCAGGCCTCCGGCTGCGGGACCAAGAATGAAGCCGAGCCCGAAGGCCACACCGATCAGGCCAAAGGCCTTGGCTCGTTGCTCCGGCGGAGACACATCGGCCAGCACGGCGGCGGCGCTGGTGGCGGTGCCGCCACTGAGTCCATCGATGAAGCGGGCTGCAAACAGCAGGCCCAGAGGCAGGCCGGCGGCCTTAGCCGCCGGAGCAAGGCTGTCCCAGGGGAAGATCAGGGTGAGGGCAAACATCCCCAGCCCCAGCACCGAACCCGCCACGCATACCGCAATCACAGGTTTGCGGCCAAAGCGATCGCTGAGGGCGCCGATCAGCGGTGTGACCGCAAACTGCGCCACCGCGTAGCTGCCGGTGAGCAGGCCCAAGGTACGGCCGTCACTGGTGAAGCTGGCCAGCAGAAAGGGCAGCAGCGGAAAGATCAGCGTCTCCCCCAGCCGGTCATTGAGCAGGGTGAGAAAGGCGCAGAGGTAGGTGGAAGGGCGCGCGATGTGCACCGTGGAGGGGCCCAATTGGTGCCAGTTGAGCAAAGCGCCGGCACGGGTGGATGTGCCATGGGCGCCTAGAACCTTTGCAGTTTTGCTGCTGCATGGCCATGGTGATGCCGATCGTCGTGACCACAACCTTCACAATCGAGGGTTATGCGATCCGTGAATACAAGGGCATTGTGCGCGGCATTGTGGTGCGCTTGCCAACCCTGGTGCAGGGCTTTCTCGGCAGCCTCAAACAGATCATTGGCGGTCGGATCGGCGCCTACACCGAGATGTGTGAGCAGACCCGTGAAGCGGCCTACAACCAGATGGTGGAGCAAGCCCTACTGCTTGGCGCCAACGCGATCGTGGGCACCCGTTACGACGGCTCCGATGTGACCAGCGCCAGCGGTGGTGCCACCGAGGTGCTCTGCTACGGCACGGCCGTGGTGGTGGAGTTGCTCGGTCCTGGTCGGTTGCGTTATCTGCCGGGGTGAGTGCTGAGTGCTGCAGCTGTTCCATGCAAGGCAACCAGCTCAGCTCAGAGCAAGATCACGCTGGTTGGTGGTGGTGCCGCTTGATGGTTAGCGATGGTTAAACCTGAACGGGCTGAACCCAACCCCGAGAGCCTGCTGGCGTTCACCGCTCAAGTGCATCGGGCCCTGCAGCCATGGCGCCTGCTGATCGCCACCGCCCATCGCCCCTACGCCAATCTGTTGGGGCTTCAGTTGGCCAATGCCCAGCCAGTTCCACCGTTGCTTCCCCAACGGCTGTTGGCCATCTGCGAGACCGCCTCGGCAGTGTTGGAGCACCTTCCGGAGGCGGCCTCAGATGTGATCGTGTTCCTCGATGAGACCCTGCGGGATGGTTCGGTGTACCCCCTGCTGCGCGAGCTGCGCCAACGCCCTGGGCCTCCGACCATCTTGTTGGCGATGAGCCGGCCGCTACAGCCGGCGCTGGTGCAGGCGGCCTGGCGCGAGGGGGTCAATGCTCTGGTGTGCAGCGATGACTACGGCACCGGTGAGCTCGCCCGCGCCCTCACAGCCCTTGGCCAAGGGGAGCGCTACTGCGGTTCCAGCATGGCGGCGCTGTTGGTTGGTGACGGCAGGGTGACCTCGGCCCTCAGTCGCCGTGAGCTCGATGTGCTGCCGCTGCTGGCCGAAGGACTCAGCAACCGTCAGATCGCGGCGCGGTTGCAGATCGCTGAGGTCACGGCCCGCGACCATGTGCACCACATCCTGCAGAAGCTCCAGGTGGGCGATCGCACCGCGGCCGCCGCTTTGGCGGTGCGCTTGGGCCTGGTGCGCTGATCGGTGGCCGGGTCCTCCTTCCTCTGGCTGGTCAATCCTCTGGCTGGTCAATCTTTCATCTGGCCGGTCAATCCTTCATCTGCAGGATGTGCCCAGGGGCCTCCCCGGGGCACGGTGACTACCAGCAACGGAGCCATGCTCCAGGAGAACCACCGTGACCCTCAGCACCAGCACCGTCACCAGCATGAGCACGCCGATCGTGGCGGCCTACTTCCCCGAGTGGGGCATCTATGGACGTGACTACCCGATTGCCGCTGTGCCGGCTGATCGGCTCACCCATCTCATCTACGCCTTTGCCCAGATCGATCCGAGTGGTCGCATGGCGCTCTTTGACGGCTATGCGGCCACTGAGAAACGCTTTACCGATCCCACCGATGCCGTGGGTGGTGAGGCTGACAGCTGGTCTTACCCCGCTGAGGATCCCCGCAGCAGTCAGGAGGTCTGGGGCAATTTCAACCAGATCAGCGAGCTCAAGGCGCTTCACCCCCACTTGCGCACCAGCATGGCGATCGGCGGCTGGACCCTGTCGGGAAATATTTCGAGCACCTTCGATACGGCGGGTGAGCGGGAGGTCTTTGCCCAGTCGGTGGTCGACTTCCTGCGTTCCTACACGATGTTTGATGGCGTCGATTTCGACTGGGAGTATCCCGGCGGCGGCGGGCTCGAGGGCAATACCCAATCAGCGGACGACGGGGCCCATTACGTGGCCACGCTGCAGCTGGTGCGCGAGAAGCTCGATGCGCTCGGTGCTGAAACGGGCCGCCGCTATGAGATCTCGGTGGCCTCCGCCGCAGGACCTGAAAAAATTGCCAATTTCAATCTCTCTGAGCTCAAAGATTTTGTCGATTTCTTCAATGTGATGACCTACGACTTCCATGGCACCTGGGAGTCAGAAACGGGCCATCAGTCGGCGTTGCAAGGTGATTCTATTGGCTATGACATCAGCACGGCCGTTGATCTGTATCTGCAGGCCGGCGTGGATCCAGCCCGCATCGTGCTGGGGTCACCCGCCTACACCAGGGCCTGGAAGGGGGTGCAATCCAGCCCCGATGAGTATGGCGTCGAGGATTTCGGCTACGGCGACAGTACGGCTGGTGCCGCCCCGGGCACCTTTGAAGCCGGGGTCTATGACTACAAGGATCTGCTCAGCCAGTATCGGTCCGGTGGTTGGAAGCTGATCTGGGATGACAAGGCCCAGGCGGCCTATTTGTGGAACCCAGAGCAGCAGATCTTCAGCTCGTTTGAGACCCCCGCCACCGTGGCGCTCAAGAGTGCCTGGGCTCGTGAAAAGGGCCTCGGCGGCATGATGTTCTGGGATTTGTCCAATGACGCCAGCGGTGATTCTGAAAGCTTGATTGATGCCGCCGCTGACTTTTGGCTTGACGGGCGCAGTTTTGCTGAGATTGTCTCGGCGTCAGGTTTGCGCTTCGATGCGATCGTCGGCGGCAATGGTCAGTTTGATCTGGCAGATGTGCTGACGGATCCCGCCAGCGCTGGGCCTGGGGTGCCGGTGGATCTTCAGCCCCAACCGCTGGCACCGCAGCCTGTTGTTCCCTCACCTCTGAACCCAGTGGCGCCGGAGCGAGTGGCGCCGGAGCCCCTTGCAATCACGCCGGTGACCAGCGGCAGTATCGCGGTGGACTTGCAACTCAGCAGCCAGTGGAGCGGTGCCTTCGAGGGGCAGCTGGTGCTCACCAACTTGGGTCGCCAGCCCCTTGATCAGTGGAGCGTCAGTTTCACCAGCCGCTACGAATTGCGGGGATTGTCTGACTTCAGCCTGCAGCAGACACGTCTCGGCGATGGCCGTTGGCAGGTGACCCTCGGCCCGCCCAGCTGGGGGACGAGCCTGCCCAGTGGCGTGGCAGCTCGCTCCTATGTGCAGGGGTTGATCCCGGGGGGCGCTCAGCTGGCCAGCCTGGATCCGGCCTTGGTGCTGATCGGTGCCAGCTCCGCGCTGATCCCCGATCCGGCTCCCATCCCAAGCCCGATCGCCCCCCCTCCGCCAGCCCTGGTGGATCCGATCACAGGGACTGGCACTGGAGCTGAGATTGGAACTGGCTTGGCGCCAGCCCCGGCGGTGGATGTGCTGGTGGGCTCGGGCGACACACGCCTGCAGGCCCGCAGCGATCAGGCCGAGCTGTTTCAGCTCGGCTATGCCTGGGGCCGCCAGCTCACGATCGAGGGCTTTGATCCCAGTCAGGATCGTCTTGATCTCCGCAGCTTCTGGGGTGAAGGTCAGCAGGCCCGGGTGCTCGGCACTGCCGAGGGGGTGCGGGTTGAGCTCCCCTTCAACCAGCAAGCCGTGCTGCTCAGCGGGGTGAGCCTGGAGCAGTGGCAGCCCCAAGGCCTCGAGGTCTGGGGGGGTTGAGCGAAGGGGTTAAGCGAAACGGATGGCCCGCTTACGGGCCCTGGCCCGCCAAGCTGGAACGAGCGCTGTCGCCTGCATGAGCGAGCTCACCCATCTCAATGCCGCCGGCGAGGTGCACATGGTGGAGGTGGGCGACCGTGCGCCCAGCCGCCGGGAGGCCACCGCCGAGGGATTCATCGCCATGGCACCTGAGGTGTTGGCTCTGGTATTGGCCGGCAACGCCCCCAAGGGGGATGTGTTGGCGGTGGCCCGCGTTGCCGCGATCCAGGCGGCTAAGCGCACCTGGGAGTTGATCCCCCTGTGCCATCCGATCGCCCTCAGCGGACTTGCGGTGACGATTGAGCCCAGTGCCGATGGTCGCGGTCTGCGGCTCGAGGCCACGGCCCGTACCACCGGCAGCACCGGCGTCGAGATGGAGGCCCTCACCGCGGTGCAAGTGGGGCTGCTCACCCTGTACGACATGGTCAAGGCGGTTGATCCGGCGATGACGATCGGCCCGGTGCGGCTGCTGGTTAAAACCGGTGGCCGCCACGGCGATTGGCGCCATCCTGGGTTGGCCGAGCTGCCTGCCGATGGCTGAGCCCTACCCCCGCGAAGGCCTACTGCTCGAGGAGGCGCGCCGCCAGGTGCTGGCTGCCCTGCCCCAGGCCTTGGCAACGCCCGACGCCGAAGGCGTCGATGCCGAGCTGTTGCCCCTGGTGGCCTGTGGCGGGCGTGTGTGTGCCGCTCCGGTGCTCGCCAGCGAAGCGGTTCCCGGTTTTCGCGCCTCGATCATGGATGGCTACGCCCTTGCAGACACCGTGTTGCCGGAGCCCGGTCAGCGCTGGAGCCTGGTGGGTCGTTCGGCTCCCGGGGCGCCCTATGGGGGCCGGCTGCAGGCGGGTGAGGCGATTCGCATCCTCACCGGTGCTCCCCTGCCGCCTGGGGCAACGCGGGTGCTGCCCCAGGAGCTGGTTCAACGGCTTGAATCTGGTTCGGGTCTGGCTTCGTCGCCTCAGCTGGCGCTCAGCAGCGAGGTCGGTGACAACCCGTGGATTCGCGCTGCCGATGAGGAAACGGCTGCAGGGGCGGTGTTGGCGGCGGCCGGTACCCGTCTTGGGGCCGCTGAGCTGGGCCGCCTGGCCGCCTGCGGGGTTGCCCAGCTATCGGTGCGCCGGCGGCCGCGCGTCGGCCTGTTGATCACAGGAGACGAATTGGTGCCCGCCGGGGCAGCGCGGGGCCCAGGTCAAATTTGGGAGAGCAACGGAACCCTGCTGGCGGCCCTGTTGGAACGCCTCGGGTACCCACTGGCCGAGCAGCGGGTGGTGGCCGATGACCCCGTGGCCCTGCGTCAGGCCCTGCTCGATCTGGCTGCCAGCTGTGATGTGGTGGTGAGCACTGGCGGCGTGTCGGCCGGCGACACCGACTGGATCCGGCCCCTGCTGGCGGAGCTGGGCAACGTGGCGTTCTGGAAACTCTTTCTCAAGCCCGGCCGGCCATTTGCCTTTGGCCAGCTGCAGGGGGTGCCGTTCTTTGGGCTGCCGGGCAATCCCGTGGCGGCAGCGATCACGGCGTTGCAGTTGCTCTGGCCGGCTTTGCAGCAGCTTGAGGGGGCGCCGGTGCAGGTGCTGCCGCGGCTCCAAGTGCAGCTGGCCGCTGATCTGCGGCGTGGGGCTGGCCGTCCGGAGCTGGCCCGGGCTCGCCTGGCCGTGGATGCCGAGGGCAGGTTGTTGGCCCACTGTGATGGCAGCCAGGCCTCCTCGCGCATCGGTTCGCTGGCCGGTGCCGACCTGCTGTTGGAGATCCCGGCTGAGCTGGGTGCTCTGCCGGCCGGGACCCCCCTGTGGGCCCAGCTGATGCGGCTGCCGATCTTCTGAGTCGAAGTGGGGGACGTCATGGCTGGGGATCAACAGGCTCCGAGGGATCCGCGCCAGCGCGATCGCCAGCTGATCGTGGAGCGGGCGCGTCGGCCCCGCCACGGGGGTGTGCTCGAGCCGGCCGATGCCACAGCTACGGCCCAGAACCCCAGCTGCGGCGATCGGGTGACCCTGACCCTGCGCCTCAGCCCCGATCGCCAACAGCTGGAGGCGGTGCGCTGTTTGACCCGTGGCTGTGTGCTCTGCACGGCCAGCGCCGATCTGATGGCCGAGGTGGTCAGTGGCCGCACTCCCGCCCAGGCCCTGGAGCTGGGCCAGGGATTTGTGGCCCTGCTGCAGGGCGCGGCCAGCGCGGCCGCTGCTGACCCCGCCCTTGCGCCGTTGCGCCCTCTGGCTGGGCTCCCGGCCCGGGCGCGGTGCGCCCTGCTGCCCTGGCAGGCCCTGGCCGAAGCCCTGGCGCTGGATTGTGGGACCGCTCAGCGGTGATGAATCGGCTGTTGGCTTTGGCAAAGCGGGATCCCGCTGCCGCCCTGGCGCAGCATCACCACCTCGGCGAGGATCGCGAGGGCCATGGCTTCGGCAGAGCGCCCGCCCAGATCAAGCCCGATCGGTGCCCGCAGCCGGCTGATCTCGGCCCCATTGAGCCCCGCCTGACGCAGGCGCTCCAGGCGGTCGGCGTTGGTGCGCCGTGAGCCCATGGCGCCCACATAGGCGGCTGGGCTGCGCAGGGCCAGGCTTAAAACAGGGATGTCGAATTTGGGGTCGTGGGTCAGCACGGCGATCACCGTGTCGGCGGTGATGGTTTGGCTGGCGATCCAGGTGTCGGGCCAGTCGCAGACCACCGCATCGGCCATCGGAAAGCGCCGTTCGGTGGCAAACGGGGCCCGAGCATCGACCACCGTGACCCGGTAGCCCAGCTGCCGGGCCAATTGGGCCAGGGCAGCGCTGCTGTCGATGGCACCCACGATCCAGAAGGGTGGGCGCGGCTGGTGCAGGCGCAGCACCAGGGGGCTGACATCGGGCAATTCGGCCGGCTCGAGCCAGGCGCGGGCAGGCCATTCAGCGGCCACGCCCGCGGCCGGAGCACCGCTCGGGGCCGTGTTCAGCCGCGCCCAGGCTCGGTTGGCAGCGGCGTCGAGGCTGGCGCAGCCGAGGCTGCCCGTGGACCCCTGGGGGCTCAGCAGCCGCAGGCCCCCCTGGCCATCGAAGCGGCTGACCAGCAGGGCCGGCTGGTCGCTGCCAATTGCAGCAGCAAGCGCCGTCAACACTGGCAGGTTGCCGTCTGAGCCAGGCCCGATGGCCTCGATCACGACCTCGAGGCTGCCACCACAGGTGAGGCCGATGCTGAAGGGGTCGTCGCTGTCGACCCCGGCGTAGCGGCGTTGCTGGGGCTGGCCGGTGGCGATCACGTCGGCCGCGGCTGCCAACAGATCGGCTTCGACGCAACCGCCGCTCACCGCTCCCACCACCGCGCCATCGGCGCGCAGCAACAGGCTGGCACCGGGGGGCCGGGGGGTTGAGCCCTCGATCTGCACCACGGTGGCCAAAGCCACGGTTTCGCCGGCCAGCACGGCCTGCTGCAGCTCCTGCCAGAGCAGCGTGCTGACCATGGCGATCAACTCGACAACAATGACTGCAGCGTATCGGGTTGTTTTGTGACTCTGGCCATTGCCCTGCTGACCATCTCCGACACCCGCAGCCTGGCCGACGACCGCAGCGGCGATGCCCTGCAGCAACGGCTCGCGTTGGCTGGTCATCAACTCCAGGACCGCACCCTGGTGCCCGACAACCGCTACCGCATTCGTGCCGAGATCAGCCGCTGGATCGCTGATCCGGCCGTGCAGGTGGTGATCACCAGTGGCGGCACCGGCCTGACCGGCAGGGATGGCACGCCCGAGGCCGTGGCCCCCCTGCTCGACAAAACGATCGAGGGCTTTGGGGAGCTGTTTCGGGTGCTGTCGTTCGAGACGATTGGCACCAGCACCCTGCAGAGCCGCTGCTTGGCCGGTGTGGCCAATGGCACGGTGATCTTTGTGCTGCCGGGATCCCTCGATGCAGTCCAGACCGCCTGGGACCGGTTGATCCGGGCCCAGCTCGATGAAACCACCCGCCCCTGCAACCTCGTGCAGCTGCTACCGCGGCTCACGGAACCCGCCGACCACAGTGCTGGAGGCCAGGCTGGCGTCAACGCCCCGGCCCTGGGGTGAGCAGCGCTTCAGCGGGTTGCAGCGGGTTGGTGATCCAGGTCGGCTCCGCTGGCCAGCTTGTCGAGCGGTACGAGGCGGGCCCCGTGGCGCTGGAGATACTGGCGCGCTCCGCAATCGCCGCTGAGCTCGGCGATTAAGGCGGGCCAGTGCTGTTCGGCGATCAGCACCGGATGCCCCTGCTGCCCTGCGTAACTGGCCGCCACCAGATCATCGGGCTCGCGGCAGAGGCGCCGCACCGCTGCCGGGGTGAGGCCGGGCAGGTCCACCAGGGTGATCAGCGCCCGGCGGGCTTGGGGATGGTGGTGGGCGCTGGGCGGTTCTGTTAACGATTCTGCTAAGAGGTGTTGCAGGCCCCAGCGCAGCGAGCTGCCCATGCCACTGGGCCAGTGGGGATTGACACTCACCGTGGCATCAGGCACAGCTCCGACCCAGGCGCCCAACACCACCAACACCCGTTGGCAGCCGCCTTGTCGCAGCACCCGCACCGCCCGATCAACCAGCCGCTCCCCATCGATCAGCACCGGAGCCTTGGGTCTGCCGAAGCGGCGGCCTGCGCCGGCGGCCAGCACCACGCCCAGCTGCTGCCAAGCGGGCTGAGGGGTGAGTTCGATGGCCATGGTGACGTCCCTAGCCGCCTAGGTAGGCCATCTCGGCCCTGCGGTGCGGGGCCAGCTCGGGGTTGGCCATGGCGCGGATCGACTGGCGCTCTTCGCTGTAGCGGTCGCCGCGGTTGCGCCACAGTGACGTGAGTTGATTGGTCAGGTCGTGCTGAGAGCTGCTCTGCTGGAGCCAGGGCCGCAGATCGAGCCCCGTGCCGGGGGCAGCAAAGAGGCAGGTGTAGGCGATGCCGTCGGCGGTGACCCTGAGGCGGTTGCAGTCGCCGCAGAAGGGTGCGCTCACTGAGGCCACCACTGCGATCGTTCCAGCCCCATCGCGGAAGCGCCAGCGGCCGGCGGTGCCATTGGGATCACGACCCAGGGGGTCCATGGGCCAGCGGCGGCCAATTCGTTCCACCATCTCGGCCGCGCTGATCACGGCGTCGTTGTGCCAACCATTGCGGTTGCCCACATCCATGAACTCGATCAGGCGCAGCTCCATCCCACGGTTGCGGGCCAACTCGGCCAGGGGCAGCAGCTGGTCGTCGTTTTGGCCCCGTTGGATCACGGCGTTGAGTTTCAGGCGCCCTTGGGCTGGATCGAAGCCGGCTTTGCGGGCATGGTCGAGAGCCGCCAGCACCTTGCTGAGCAGGGCTGCGCCGCGGGCCTCAAGCTGGGCCGAATCTCCAGGGACG
Source organism: Cyanobium sp. NIES-981 (assembly GCA_945877595.1). Classification (GTDB taxonomy): domain Bacteria; phylum Cyanobacteriota; class Cyanobacteriia; order PCC-6307; family Cyanobiaceae; genus RGUW01. The sequence continues at coordinate 50,992 of CAMDVN010000011.1, forward strand.
GGATCCCCAGGGCGACTGCCCAGACCAGCCATCTGGGCCACGCTGGTGCCGTTGGCACCGTCGAGGCTCAGGGTGAGGCGATCGAGCCCCGCCTGCTTCAGGCGCTGGGCGCGCTCGAAGCTCAGCAAGCTGCCGTTGCTGGTCAGCGCAATGTCCCGCAGCCCACGGTGCCGCAGGGGCTGCACGCTGCTGATGAGGGCCTCGAGTTCGGGGTTGAGCAGGGGCTCTCCACCGGTCAGCCTCAGGGTGTGCGCGCCAAGATCCACGGCTGCTGCGATCACGGCCAGTCGCTGGTCCAATGACAGCAGCCCGGCCGGTTCCTGGCCATCGGGAAGGCAGTAGGGGCAGGCCAGATTGCAGCGAGCCGTGAGCGAGAGCCGCAACACACCCAGGGGTCGCTCGAGCCGGTCGAGGGGCGCAGCTGCTTCCATACGGCTCAGACTATGGAGGTTGGCTTCAAAGCGGGGTGTTGCCGGTGAGCCAGTGGCTGATCCCATCGGTGCGGCACTCCCGCTTCCAGAACGGGGCGTCGTGCTTGAGGGCCTCCAGCAGTTCCTGGCAACAGCGCTGGGCCGGCCCGCGGCGATCGGCCCCGATCGCCACCAGCACGATCGCCTCGCCGGGCAACACCCGGCCAATGCGGTGATGAACCAGGCAGCTGATCGCCCCATGGCGGCGGCAGCAGCCAGCGGCCAGGTTTTCCAACTGCTGCTCGGTCATGCCGGGGTAGTGCTCCAGCTCCAGGGCCAGCAGGGCTGCGCCATCGCTCGCTGTGGGCCGCACCCTGCCGATGAACTGGCTTTCGGCGGCCCCGTTGTGCTGCCAGCGGCTCAGCAGGGTCAGGGGCTCAAAGGCAGCGGGGTGCAAGTTGATCTGCAGCTGGGCCACACGGTCCATCAGAGGATCAGAAGTGATTTAGATGAGTGAATCAAAGCAGTGGATAAAAAGAGTGAATGAAAAGAGTGAATTAATGGGGTTGATCAACCAGGTTCATCAATGAAGTTCATTGATGAAGTGTCTTAGCCGCCGCTGATCGGTGGCAGGAAGGCCAGCTCATCGCCGGCTTGCAGCGCCGTGTCGGCCTCGGCAAATTGGTGGTTGATCGCGACGCGCACATCCCCCAGGGCTCCAGGCAGCTGCAGGGTCTCCCACAGGTCGCGGGGGGTGGGAGGAGCGGCCTGTGGGTGTGGGGGGATGTGGTCGTTGAACGGCCAATCTCGCTCCGCCCAGCCGGCCTGCTCCCGCAGCGCTGCAAACAGGCGGATGCGGATGGGGGCTGGTGTGTGAAGCGCCATGGCGGTCACGCTAGGAGCCTGTAAATCGAGTCTGGCCTGCCGGGGCTTCGAGACGGTGTTGGGGCTGCAGCTGATCTCCCCCTACCCACAACATGGTGCTATTGGCGGCGCCATCTACGCACCTTGCGTTTTGGCTTGGATGGGGCCTATCGAGGGAGGCTCGCTATGGGGAGGGGCCGTTTCCGCTGCCGACACCGCGCCAGGAGCTGCTGGCGTTGGTTGAGGCGCTGGGCGAATCGGGTGGCTGATTGGGCTCAGGCCGGTTCACGTTGCGGATGGCACGGGGATCCACTGGCACCGCCAGGCAGGGCAGCTCCACCAGCCAGCTCTGCAGGCGCCGTTCGCCCCGCTGCACCGCCGCGGCCAGGTGGGTGCGGGTCGGGGCGCTGCTCGGATACAGGCCCAGCAGCGGTTGCAACCGCCCACCGTCGTGGGCCAGATGGAGCCTGGTGGGCTCCTGGGCTGGCGCTGGATCGGCCGCTGCCGCCAGCAGCGCTCGCAGGGCGGCCAGGCTGAGATCCGGCATGTCCACTGGGCAGAGCAGCAGCAGCTCGTCGGGGTGCTGCTGCATCAGCCGGTGCAGGGCCAGCAGCGGCCCCTCCCAGGGCGGCGGTTCGGCCAGGGCCGTCATCGGCGAGCCCTGGGCCAAGGCGAGGGCCATCTCTTCTGCCAGCTCCAGATGGGCCGCATGGCGACTCAGCAGGGTGATCGGCGTCTCCAGTTGGGCCAGCAGGCGCAAGCTGCGCTCTAGCCAAGTGCCGCCTTCAGGGTGGGGCAGCAGCGCCTTGTCGCGGCCCATGCGCTGGCTTTCGCCACCGCTGAGCAGGCAGCAGCGCAGGGGCAGGTGTAGCAAAAGCTGCCAGGCAGGCCCGCACCCATCGGGAGGGTCACGCCGCATGTCCTGTTCATCCATGGCTTTGCCTCCCCAAACCACGACCTTGCCCGACCAGGCCACGGCCTCAGTCGATCAGGCTCAGGTGGTGCTTGAGGTCCTGCAGATCACCGAGCCGGAGCGGCCTGCCCTGCCGAAAAGGGTGAGGCTTTGAGCGCCTGGCGGTAGGTCAGGGCGCCTCGGCCAGCAGTCCAAACTCCGCCAGGGCTCGCGGCAGGTTGCGGTGCTCGTGCCCCGGGTGGCTGAGT
>CAMDVN010000012.1 GCA_945877595.1 Cyanobium sp. NIES-981
CCTGCAGATCACCGAGCCGGAGCGGCCTGCCCTGCCGAAAAGGGTGAGGCTTTGAGCGCCTGGCGGTAGGTCAGGGCGCCTCGGCCAGCAGTCCAAACTCCGCCAGGGCTCGCGGCAGGTTGCGGTGCTCGTGCCCCGGGTGGCTGAGTTTCACCAGGGCGAAACGCTGCAATTCGTTCAGGTCTGCCCAGCCGCCGCTGCGTAGCTCCAGGTCCAGCTGGGCGCAGGAGGCGACCAGCCTTTCGGGCAGCTGGTCGGCCTGTTGCCAGGGCTCCTCGCTGGCTTGGGGCAGATCCTTGGCTTGGCCGGCGCTGAGGGCGGCGCTGCGCGCCTGCAGGTGCTGGCGCAACGCCTCGATGGCAGTCGGGTCGTCAGCCCATGCCAGCAGCTCGAGGCGTTCTGCGTCGTTGAGCTCGCTCCAGTGCTGCAGCTTCAGCTTGATGCCGGCCAGATCCAGCTTGCGCCTCACAGCCATTGGAATGCAGCGCAGCTCGGCGGTGAAGTCGACTTCGAAGTCGAAGCAGGTGCTGGCAAGAGCGGTGCCCAGGGTCCTGAGCCCAACGTCCTTGATCCATTTTGGCTTCCGCCCGCTGCTGCTGTCGCCAGATTTCAGTAGCAACTGCCACCGTTGCCCGGGTGATGGCTTGATCGAATGATCAGACTTCAAACATTCCGTACCCGGTGATGGCAGCAGAGATCACCGCGGCGCTGGCCCAATGCCCCTATTGCGGTGTGGGCTGCGGACTCGAACTCAAGCCATCTGCCGAAGACACTGCTGCCCAGCCGTCGAGCCCCTGGAGAGCCCGCGGCGATCGCCAGCACCCCTCATCCCTGGGCCAAGTGTGCGTGAAGGGGGCCACGGTGGGCGAAACCCTGCACCACAACCGCCTCACCACACCCCTCTGGCGCGAGCGCACTGACCAGCCGTTGACACCGATTAGTTGGGAGCTGGCCTTTGGCCTGCTGGTGGAGCGCATTCGCGCCACCCTCGCGAGCAAGGGACCGCGGGCCCTGGCGATCTACGGCTCCGGCCAGTTCCTCTGTGAGGACTACTACGTCGCCAACAAGCTGCTCAAGGGAGCTCTGGGCAGCAACAATTTCGATGCGAACTCACGCCTTTGCATGAGTTCGGCGGTGGCGGGTTATGCCCGCAGCTTTGGCTCCGACGGTCCGCCTTGCTGTTACGACGACCTCGACATTGCCAATTTAGTTCTTCTCATCGGCACCAATACCGCCGAATGCCACCCAGTGCTGTTTCAGCGGCTGCTCAAGCGCAAGCGCAAGGTGGGTGAGGCCCTGCGCCTCGTGGTGGTCGACCCCCGTGCCACTGCCACCAGTGACGCTGCCGATCTCCATTTAGCGATTGCGCCCGGTACAGACCTGGCCCTGCTCTGCGGCCTCGGCCATCTGCTGCTCAGCGAGGGGGGGGTGGATCTGGGGTTTGTGGCGGCCCATACGGAGGGCTTCGCCGAGCTCAAAACGCTTTGGCAGGCCTGGAATCCCGAGCGAGCCGCAGCCGTCTGCGGTATCGCCGAGGCTGACTTGCGCCAGCTGGGTGCTTGGTGGGTTGCCAGCAGCGGGGTGCTCAGCCTTTGGTCAATGGGAGTGAATCAGAGCCGTGAGGGCACCGCCACCGTGGCCGGGATCTGCAACTTGCACCTCGTGAGCAACCAAATTGGCCGGCCTGGTGCCGGTCCTTTTTCGCTCACCGGCCAACCCAATGCCATGGGCGGCCGCGAGGCCGGTGGCTTGGCCCAGCTGCTGCCCGGTTACCGATCTGTGGCCGATGCGGCGCATCGCGCTGAGGTGGAGCGCCATTGGGGCTTTGCAGTGGGCTCGATTTCCGCGGAGCCCGGCCTGGCGGTCTGGGATCAGATCGAGGCGATGGAACGGGGCGAGCTTGATCTCTGGTGGGTGGCCGCCACCAATCCGCTGGTGAGCTTGCCGTCGTTGGATCGGGTGCGCTCAGCGGTGGCCAACTGCCCGCTCGTGGTGCTGAGCGAGGCCTATGCCGGCACTGAAACCGAGGCGGTGGCCCATCTGGTGCTGCCGGCAGCCCAGTGGAGCGAGAAGGCGGGTGTGATGGTGAATTCCGAGCGCCGCGTCACCCTGTGCCACGCGTTTCGCCAACCCCCGGGGCAAGCCAAGCCCGACTGGGCCGTGTTTGCAGAACTGGGTCGGCGTTTGGGCTTCGCAGATCAGTTTGGCTATGGCTCAGCGGCCGATGTGTATGAGGACTTTGTGACGCTCACCGCCGGGCGTGTGTGTGACAGCAGTGGCCTCAGCCACCGACTGCTCGCCGCGCATGGGCCCCAGCAGTGGCCTTTCCCAGCAGGGACCGGTCCGGGTGGTGGGCAAGCTCGTCTTTATACCGACCACTGTTATCCGAGGGAGGGAGGCCGGGCTCATCTGTTGGCTGAGATGCCCTTCGGTCTTGCTGAACCCCCTTGCGATCGTTATCCGTTTGTGCTCACCGTAGGTCGCGTTTTGGGCCATTGGCACACCATGACGCGCACGGCCCATGTTGCCCGGCTGGTGCAACAGCACCCTGAACCACTACTGGAAATCAACCCTAGGGATGCGGCAATCGTTGGCTTGCTGGAAGGTGGCTGGGCTGAGGTGCGCTCTCGCCGCGGTGCTGTGGCGGCTCGGGTGGAGATCACCGAGCGCATTCGAATTGGCACGTTATTTCTGCCGATGCACTGGGGGGCCGCCCAGGATCAGCCTTGTGAGGTCAATCGTCTGATGCACGAACAGGCCTGCCCCCATTCCCTGCAACCCGAGCTAAAGGCCGCGGCGGTGTCTCTGCGCCCGTTGGTACCGCTGGGTTAAACGTTCGCCCTGTTGCAAAAAGGCCAGGGTCAGGGTATCGGCTTTAAGTGCCTCTTCGTCTGGATTGGAGATGACAACTCGCACCAACCCTGTCGCCAGTTTCATGCAGCAACCTTGTTCAAACAGGTGCTCTTCCAGTAAGAGACTGTGCCCTAGGCGGATCTGAAGGTCGACTCTGGCAGCTCGTCCGTCAGCCATCGTCATGGGCGTGACGGCGGTAGAGAAAGTCGAGTGCATGGTTGCGTAGCTGGGCGTAGCGCGGATCGTTCTGGATTTCCTCGTAGCTGCGGGGTCGCTCGAAGGGCACCTCCACAATCTCGCCGATGCTGGCTGATGGACCGTTGGTCATCATCACGATCCGGTCGGCAAGAAACAGCGCTTCATCGATGTCGTGGGTAATCATCAGCACAGTTGGTTTCTGTTGGCGCCAGATCGCCAGCAGTTCCTCTTGCAGCTCCTCCTTGGTAATGGCGTCAAGGGCACCAAAGGGTTCATCGAGCACCAGAACCTCGGGGGAGACCGCCAAAGCCCGGGCGATCGCCACCCGCTGGCGCATGCCTCCAGAAATCTGGTCCGGGCGTTTACTGCAGGCCTCCATTAGTCCCACCATTTCGAGGTGGTGGCCTATAACCCTGCGGCGGCTGCTGGCATCCAGCTCTGGCCGAGCAGCCTTGACGGCCAGTTCTACGTTTTGCCAGACCGTGAACCACGGAAGCAGCGAGTAGTTCTGGAACACCACCATCCGGTCAGGACCGGGACTCTCAATGGGTGTGCCATGCAGGGTTACTGAGCCTTGACTGGGCTGTAGGAAGCCCGACACCATGTTCAGAAGGGTGCTCTTCCCACAGCCTGAATGGCCGATCACGCAGAGAAATTCCCCTTGCTCCACCCGTAGGTTGATGTTTCGCAGGGCCTCAAACGGGCCGCGCCGGGTTTGGAACACCTGGCCCACGTCTCGAAACTCGAGGAAGCTTGGGGTTGCGGTGGCGGAGGTCATCGGTTGATGGCAACGAATTGCTTGAGTCGGCGTTGCTCCTGCAGGAAGTGGATCAGCTCGCCGCGCAGGCCGTAGTAGTCGGGGTGGTCCATCACGGTGAGACGGTCCCGGGGCCGGGGTAGGGGCACATTCAGGATGTGGCCGATGCCGGCCGCGGGCCCATTGCTCAGGCACACCACCCGATCGGAGAGCAGCAGGGCTTCATCAACGTCGTGGGTCACCATCACGGTGGTGAGGCCAGACTCCTGGCAGATCTGCATCAGCTGTTGTTGCAGATTGCCCCGGGTGAGGGCGTCGAGTGCGCCAAAGGGTTCGTCGAGCAGCAGCAGCTTGGGCCGGATGGCCAGGGCGCGAGCGATCGCTACCCGCTGCTTCATGCCGCCCGAGAGTTCGGCTGGAAATTTGCTGGCGGCGGCAGTGAGATTCACCGTCTGGATGTTGTGCTCTACGATCTCCCGCCGCTCTTGGATGGTCCTCTGGGGATAAACGGTGTTAACAGCCAGGGCGATGTTTTGGCGCACCGTGAGCCAGGGCAACAGCGAATAGTTCTGAAACACCACCATGCGCTCAGGGCCTGGGTCGGTCACCTGACGACCATTCATTAAGATTCCGCCCTCGCTGGCCTGGTCGAGGCCGGCCAGCAGATTGAGCAGGGTGCTTTTGCCGCAGCCGGAGTGGCCGATCAACGACACAAACTCGCCCTCGGCGATGTCGAGATCGATGCCTTTTAGGGCCACATAGTTGCCACCGCCATCGAGGGGGAACACCTGGGTCACGGCGTCGACGGTGATCAGTCCGGCTGGGGTGGTCACCTCAGGCGGCCCCCTTGCTGACCTTGCGACCCACCCAGGCCACTAGACGATCCAGCAGCAGGCCCACGATGCCAACGTAAACAATGGCCAGGATGATCTGGCTGGAACTGGCGTCACCGCCGGCGTTGTAGGCATCCCAGATGAAGTAGCCGATGCCGCCATCCGCCTTCAGCATTTCGGCGGCGACAATCGCCAGCCAGGCCAGGCCCACGGCGATGCGCAAACCGGTGAAGACATAGGGTACTGTGGCTGGAATTACAATGTTAGTGATGTAAGCGCGCTTGCTAAGTCTCAGTACGCGGGCCACGTTGGTGTAGTCCTGAGGAATCTCTTGGATGCCCACGGCCGTATTGATGATAATGGGCCAAATTGCCGTGATGAAAATCACAAAGACCGCAGAGGTGTTTGCATCTTGAAACACCATCAATGAGATCGGAAACCAGGCCAGGGGTGGCACGGTGCGCAGCACTTGCACGATCGGATCGAAGCCCTTGCCGGCGAAACGGTTGAGCCCGAGCAGACCGCCGATGGAGACACCCACCACGGCCGCCAGGCCGTAGCCCACCGCCACCCGTTGCAGCGAGATCAGGATTTGCCAGCCCAGGCCCTTGCTGGTGCCACCGTCATCGAAAAACGGTTGGCTGATGTAGGGATCCCAGGTGTCGATTAAAACGTTGATCGGGCCGGGCAGTCGTGCGGCGCCAAGGGCAACCGACAGCAACTGCCAAGCCAGCAGGAAGGACCCGATGCAGAGCAGGTAGGGCAGGATCTGGGGCAGTGCCGGCAGCGGCCGGCGCCGGCGGGAACGCCGGCCCGGGGAGGCGGTGGGGGTCACGGATTGCGGGAGTGGGAGCGAGGAAGTTGCTGGGCCTTGAAGCTCACTTCATCGCCTTGATTGCTAGGGCGTTGAGATAAGCCTTGGGATTGTCAGGGTTGAAGACCACGCCGTCGAAGAAGGTTTCAGTGCCGCGGGAATCACTGCCTGGAATCGCGTTGGTTTGGCCGATCGCGGTAGCGGCATCCCTCCAGATATCGGCTCGGTTCACTTTGTTGACCAAAGCATCGATGTCGGTGTCAGAGGGGAGATAGCCCCAGCGCATGTCTTCGGTGACGAACCACTTGTCGTGGCTCTTGAAGGGGAAGGAGGCATTTTCACTCCAGAAGCGCATCCTCAGTGGGCTATTTTTGACGATGCGGCCATCGCCGTAGTCGATGTCGCCCGCTAGGCGGGGTTTGATATCTGCCACGTTGGCTTTAAAATATTTGTCCTTGGCTGTGATGTCGCAGAGTTCATCAAGGTTTGCTGGATCTTCACACCAAATCTGGGCTTCTTGAACAGCCATTAACAGCGCTTTGGTGGCCTTGGGGTTTTGGTCGACCCAGTCGGCCCGCATCGAGAAGGCCTTCTCGGGATGGTTTTTCCAAAGCTCGCCGGTGACGGCGGCGGTATAGCCCAGTTTCTTATTCACCAAGCGTTGGTTCCAGGGTTCACCAACGCAGAAGGTGTCCATGGTGCCGGTCTGCATGTTGGCCACCATTTGAGGGGGCGGTACCACGACAAGATCGGCACCCGTGTTTGGGTTAATGCCATTGGCGGCGAGCCAGTAGCGCATCCACAGATCGTGGGTGCCGCCAGGGAAGGTGACAGCTGCCTTGAATTTCTTGCCTTTTTGGCTGGCCTGTTCGGCTGCCTTTGCTAGCCCCTCCTTGTTGTCGATGCTGAGCTTGTTGGCTAGGTAGTCTTTGGATACCGATAGGCCCTGGCCCTGGAGGTTGAGCCTCGCCAGGGTATACATCGGCAGGGGCTGTTTTGTCTTGGTGATCGTGCCGGCGGTTAGCAGCAGCGGCATCGGCGAGAGGATATGGGCGCCATCAATACCGCCGCGGTTGCTACCCAGCTCCAGGTTGTCGCGGGTGGCAGCCCAGGAGGTCTGCTTCACCACGTTCACCTCGGCCATGCCGTGCTTGGCGAAGAAACCCTTCTCCTTGGCGATGATCAGGGGAGCGGCGTCGGTTAGGGCAATAAAGCCAAGGGTGGCTGTGTTGACTTCGGGTGCTGCGTCTCCGCTGGGCCCACTGCTGACCTGACGTTCAGGTTTTTTGCTGGGGCTGCCGCAGGCGGCTAGCCAGATGGTTCCAGCCGCCGTGCCGGCGGCGGTGATTAGAAACTTGCGGCGCGAAAGGTCGGACATCGCTGGGTGGAGATAAGCCGGAGTGGCGGCGATTGCACTCCGGACGGGCTCCACAAAAAAGCGCACCGAACCGGTCTGAATTGTGGCGTCGGCGCTCAAGCTGACCGACAGGGTTACATCACCACAGTGGGGTCTCAGTTGAGCGTTGCGGTTGCTACCGATTGCTGCTTTCGCCAGGGTGAGCCAGGGTTTGTCGCAGCCGTTCGCCGCATTGGGAGGCGAGGAGGGCCCTTGCCTGGTCCAGGGCGTCAGCAAGGGTTTTGAACTGATCGGCCAGCCAGAGGTAGGCGCCCAGGTTCCAGAGCAGCGGCATCGCCAGGGGGCCTTCACCACGGAGGGCGGCCAGCCCCTGTTGTTGCCAAGTTTCCAGGTTTGTCCAGGCGATGTCGTCGCCGTGGAGGCCGTGGTCGCGGGGGTGCACCAGCAGCCGCTCCACCGATCCATGGCGGACCCGGGCGGTGATGCCGGCTCGGCTCGTGGGTAGGTCGGTGGACCCCTCGAGGCCCTTGACCGTGAGCACCTCGGTTTCACCGGCGGCGGCCAGGGCCTCCCAGGCCCGCTTTTCGGTGGGGGGATGGACGAAGCCACTCACCAGCAGGTGGTCGCCGCAGTGGGGGGTCCAAAGCAGCTCAAGGCTTGCGATGGGCGGTCGTTTGCCGATCTCGTCGCGGACCGGCAACAGCCGTTCCGCAGTTGGGAAGTGGTCGGGCTGGTGGCTCAGGGCCAGGTGGTGCAGGCTCAATCGCTGCTGCAGCTCGGCCAGGCTGAGTCCACGCCATTCAATGCCGAGGGCGGCGAACAGTTCGGCCAGGGTGACGCCGTACTTCACCGGCATCGGGTCACCGCCGTGCAGCACCACAGGGATCTCGGCGCCGGCCAGCACGAGGGCGAGCAGGGGCAAGAGGGGGGCAGCGCGGCTGCGGCCGTCGTAGGGCACACCAAAACAAAGTGCCCGGCAGCCGGGTGTTTCGAGCCGAGGGCCATGGCTGCGGTAGCTGTCGAGCATGCCGGTCAATTCGATCGGTAGCGGCCGGCGAATGCGGTGGGCGATCAAGAACGCACCCAGTTGTGCTTCGCTCGCCTGGCCCTGGAGCATCAGATCCATGGCGTCACGGGCCTCAGCGCGGCTAAGGCCCGTGCTGGTGTGCTCGCCACTGCCCACCTTGGCAATGAGGTCGCGAAACCTGGCCCGCTCGGGCCCAAGGGCGTTGAGCCGCTGCAGGCGCCGGGGCTGCTCGACCGCCGCCGCCGGCGGTTCGGGTTGTAGCGGTTGCGACACAGAAAGCGACCCGCACTGCAGACAATTCAATTGTCTCCCTCGAGGGAGCTGTTTCAGGTTCAAGGTTGGCGCAGCTGTTCTGGGTGCCCCCTTCACTTATCCCTGTTTTCCGGCGGCGTAGCTCTCATCGGCGCTTGCTTGGGTCCCCCGGCTGCTGTGTGGTGGCCGGTGGGCATGCCGAGGTTGTCCAGCGTCCTGAGAGTCCGCCCCATGACGAGCCCCACCACTTCTGTGGCTAGCCAGCCTGAGCTCAGCAAAATCGAGCGGGCCAAGGCCGAGCTCTGTGGCCTTGAATTGGCTCCCCGCCTCGAGCAACTCGGCCGTGCCGGTTGGGAGGCGTTGGATGAGGCCACCCTCACGATCCGGCTCAAGTGGCTGGGGATCTTTTTTCGTCCGGTGACGCCCGGACGCTTCATGGTGCGGTTGCGCTTACCCAACGGCGTGATCAGCGCCGACCAACTCGAGCTGCTGGCCGAAGTGATCGATCGTTGTGGTGATCACGGCTCTGCCGATATCACCACGCGGCAGAACATCCAGTTGCGGGGACTGCTGCTCGAGGACATGGCTCCACTCATGCAGGCCCTGGAGGCCAGCGGTCTGACCAGCCGTCAGTCTGGTCACGACAATGCCCGCAACATCACCGGCAACCCCTTGGCAGGGATTGATCCGGAGGAATTGGTTGACACCCGACCCCTTGTGATGGCGATCCAGGCGCGGCTGCTGGCCCCCGATGGCCCCCGCAATCTGCCGCGCAAGTTCAATGTGGCCGTGGGGGGCGCTCCAGACAGCTTCCTGCTGCACAACGACCTGGTTTTTCTGCCGGCAGAGCACAACGGTGAGTTGGGCTTCACGGTGCTGGTGGGGGGCTTCTTCTCAGCCCAGCGCAATGAGCTGGCCATCCCCCTGGGCCTCTGGCTGCGGAGTGAACAGTTGCCTGAGTTCACCCTGGCGGTGCTGCGCCACTTTGAGCGCCGAGGTAACCGTCAGCAGCGCAACAAAAGTCGCCTGATGTATCTGATCGATCAGCTGGGGCTTGAGGACTACCGGGCGGAGCTGCTGGCAACCTTGGCTGAGCCGGCGGGGCTCGCCCATGACGGCTCCCACTTGGTGAATCGAGCCCCTCGCGCTGCCCTGGGGGTGAACCCCCAGAACCAGGAGGGTCTTCATTGGGTTGGATTGCATGTCCCCATGGGTCGGCTCGGGGCGGCCCCGATGCAAGAGCTTGCGGGTTTGGCGCGCAGCTATGGCAGTGGTGAGTTGCGACTCACCGAGGCCCAGAACGTGTTGATCGTGAATGTGCCGGCGGCGCGTCTTGAGGCCTTGCAAGCCGAGCCCCTGTTGCAGCACTTTCGGCCCGATCCCTCGCCGCTGCAGGCTGAGGCTGTCAGCTGCACCGGCAGTGCCTATTGCAGCTTTGCCCTGATCTCCACCAAGGCCACCGCCCAGGTCGTGCTGGAGGAGCTGGAGCAGCGTGTGGAGCTGCCCCATGCTGTGCGCATGCACTGGACCGGCTGTCCCAATGCCTGCGGCCAGCCCTATCTCGGTGAGATCGGTCTGATGGGTGCCAAGGCCCGCCAGGATGGTCAGATGGTGGAGGCGGTCAAGATTTATTTGGGTGGCTCCATGGCTGCCGACCCCCGCCTGGCCGAGCTACATAACAAGGGCGTGCCCCTGGTCGACCTGCCGGATGTGCTCGAGCAGATCTTGGTGGAGCGGTTTGGAGGCCGGCCGCGCCCGCCGGCCGTTTCCTGAACGCCGGCCGTCTCTTGAACATTGTTGACGGTGTCGATCGTCTTGCCCAGTCGTGAGCCTCCCCCTCAGATCGAACCGGCTCAGTTGCCGGCCTGTGGTTCTGCAGACCGCTGGACCTGGCTGCAACAGCTGCGGCGCCAGCCAGACCTGGATTTAGAACCCTGGCTCGTGGCGCTCGAAAGCGGTGCCGTTGCCTGTCAGGAGGATCTGTTGGCTGTGCTCGCCGACCGGTTCGACCCAGCGTCTCAGCGGCGTGTGCTGCGCTGGTGGCGCCTTCGGCCCGATCCCGATCCTGCACTGCCTGCCCACGTGATGCGCCACCGGGATCAGGCCACGGCAGCCTGGTTGCTGGATCAGCTGGCCCCCGGCCCGGCGGCCCTCGGGGCGGCCTTCCCACCGGCCGTAGCGGCAGCACTGCTGCCATTGCTGGGTCATCAGCGCCAGCATCAAGTCTGGCCGGTGCTGGTCTCGTGGTTGCAGGCACCGATCGCCACGACCCTGCGGAGGGCCGCTTTGGAAGGGGTTGCCCGGGGGCTTTCGGTGTGGCCCAGGGCAGCCCTGGTGGCTAGCCTCAGCGCCGTGGCCAGGGATCTGGATCCACAGCTGGCAGCGGATGCAGTCGATCTGTTGGCCCGCCTTCCTCGTGCCCGTTGCGTTTTGGTACCCCTCAGCCGGCGGCCCTTAGACCCATCGGTGGCCCAGCGCCTGGGGCGTCGCCTGGCTGCCAGCCCAGCCCAGCCGCTGTTGTTGGTCGTGCACGGCCGCAGTGGAGGTCAGGTGCCTGCCGAGCTAGGGGCGCTGGCGCGTGAGCTGGAGCAGCGTCGCGATGCGCCGGTGCGACTGCAGGCCCTCAGCGCCCCGGGGCCGTGGGCGGCTCAGGAGCTCCTGTTGCCGAATCGGGGCCTCACCCTGGTGCCGCTGTTGCTATTGCCGGGGGGGCATGTGCGGCGCGATTGTCGCGCCATTGCCGCCAGCTGGCGCCGCCAATTGATTGGCCCTGGTCAACTGCTGCAACGCCCGTTCCTGGGTGCTTGGCCGGAGTGGCAGCGGGCTCTTGCCGCTGAGCTGGTCGCGTTGACGCGGGTGGCAGCACAAGCTCCCGATGGTTGCCAACGCCCCCTGCTGCTTCACCATCCGATTGAGGGGGCCTTGGCTTTGCGCTATTTGACCCACCTCGAGCACCGCACCGGCGCCCGCTGTGTCGCTACTTCATACAGTGCGCCTAACGGCGACGGCGTTCTGAGCAGCTCGATCCCAGCCCTGGGTGCCGCGTCGGGCCCTTGCATGCTGCCCCTGGCCCTGGCCGCCAACCGGCTCACCGACAGCCTGGCCGCCCAGGTCGGGCCACCGCTGCTGCAGCGGCCGCGGTTTTGGCAGCTGCTGCTCGCCGAGCTGGAGTCGTTGCCATGAGCGACACCCCAGGCTTGGGCACGCCATCCATGGAAACGCCATCGATGGAAACGCCATCCATGGAAACGCCATCCATGGGAACCGTGTATTTGGTGGGGGCGGGTCCGGGGGATCCGGAGCTGCTCACCCTCAAGGCCCATCGGCTGCTGCGGCAGTGCGATGCGCTCGTCTACGACTCCCTCGTGCCCAAGGCTCTGTTGGATCTGGTGCCGGCCGATTGTGAGCGCCACTTTGTGGGCAAGCGCCGCGGCCATCATTCGGTACCCCAGCCCAGCACCAATGCGGTGCTGCTCGAGCTGGCTGGTCGGCGGCGCTGCATCGTGCGGCTCAAAGGGGGCGATCCGTTTCTGTTTGGCCGCGGTGGAGAGGAGGCGGCCCATCTGGCGGCTCGGGGCGTGCCGGTGCAGGTGGTGCCGGGGGTCACGGCGGGGATCGCCGCGCCGGCCTACGCGGGCATTCCGGTGACCCACCGGCGGGCGGGCTCCAGCGTCACCTTTGTGACTGGCCATGAGGAGATCGACAAGGGTCGCCCCGGGGTGGATTGGCGCGCCCTCGCCCGGGCCACCGATGGGCTGGTGATCTACATGGGCCTGCACAACCTGCGGCGCATCGCCGAAGAGCTGCTGGCAGGGGGGCTCCATGCCGACACCCCCGCTGCCGTGATCCAGCAGGGCACGGTGCAGGGCCAGCGCGAGCTGGTGGCCCCCTTGGCCCAGCTGGCCGATCGGGTTGAGACGGCGGGCTTTGCTTCGCCGTCGATTGTGGTCGTGGGTGCTGTAGTGGCGCTGCGGGTGCCGAGCTGCGCCCCGGAACCGGCCAACGTGGAGATGCCCATTCCCTTTTGATCCACGCGTTTTGGATCCGCCTGAAGAACTGGTCTGTGGCTGGGGAGGTTCGGTAGTGGCTGACACGGCCTGACCTACTTCCCGTGGGGTTCATTGGTCCATTGCCTTTTCGCCATGTCTGCCACTGCACGCCCACCGCATTCAGATCAGCGAGGGAGCCAACCTTTGGCGCCGAGGTCGGCGCCGATGTTTGAGCTGATCCCCTATGAAAAGTTTCGCGATACTCCGGCTGTTCGTTTTTTTGATATCACGATCGCCACGTCGAATGCCCGTGACCTAGTCATTCACTCTGGGCCTGCAGTGAGTCCTCCCGATGAGGAGAGGACTGGTGCCTGGCAGTTCTATCTGCATCCCCATCAGGAGGACAACCTGCTGGCACTTCATGGGGGACGCACGTTCTACCTGGTGAATCTGGGCTGGAATTACCCCTATCACATCGTTCGGCTTGAGGCTGGTGGTGACATTCTGCGGATTCCTCCAGGCACCTTTCATCGTTCAGTCTCTGACCCGGATGGTTCTGTGGTGCTCAACCAGGCGGTTCGTGCAGAAAACACCAGCCTGGTGCGTGAATTTCGCGTCTACAACAGTCGCCGCATTCCCCGGCTGTTTGCCACCACCTTTAAGACAGCACCCTTGCCCAAGTTACACGGCCTTAATTGGTAGTAAGAGGTTCGCCAGAGGGGCCATGAAAAATGTCTTAAGAACCACAATTGGGATGTCCACTAGGATAAGCCTATCAGTCCATTAATGTTGACTGTACCTATTTCAAAGAGCATTGAGTTTTTCGCCCATGAAGGCTATTGATCCTGGCCTTCAATGCCGATTGTTTGGCGTGTTAAAAACTGTTTTCGGAGATAGGCAGCGGCTCCCTCCAAGGGCATTGGCTTGGAGAACAAAAATCCCTGGGCATGGCGGTAGCCATGCCGTTGTAGCCAGCGTCGCTGCTCTTCGGTTTCAACCCCTTCGGCGGTGGTATCGATGCCCAGGTCTTGACTGATTGTGGCCAGCATGCGCAGCAGATGATTGCTGGGTTTGTGGGGTTCATTGATGCGCCGTACAAAACTGCGGTCCACCTTCAGGGTGTGGATTGGAAGCTGATGCAGTCGGCTCAGTGAGGAATAGCCGGTGCCGAAGTCATCGATGGCGATGGCGACATTCAGCTCCCGTAGGGTTGCCAGAAACCCATCTAAATTTGGGCCGGCATCTTTGAAGGATTCTTCGAGCAGCTCGAGTTGCAGCCTTGTCCCCGGAGGCAGCGGCCATGCCTGAATCAGGTCGATCAGGCGGCTGCACTGCTGCGCATCTTCGAGCAACTGGGCCGACACATTGGCCGATAGGACCAAGCTCTGGCCAGAAGCCGAGCGTGCCAGCTGGGCCGCGGCCCTGAGGCAGGCCTCGATCACTTGCAGGTCAATGGCGGCGGTGAAGCCTTCGGCCTGGGCCTGGGCCATGAATCGGTCTGGTGATGTCACGCTGCCGTCGGCCTTGATCCAGCGCGCCAGGCATTCAAATCCCACCGGCAACCGATCGTGCAATTGCACGATCGGTTGGAAGTAGGCAGTGAGACGCCGCTGCGCAATGGCCTGGAGCAGATCGGCTTCCAGCAGGTAATCGGCCCTGATGGCTTCGCGGCTCAGGGCCTCCGCCAGCACCGCCAGGCTGCCCACCCGTCGGAGGGCCTGATCGCGGGCGAGGGCGGCCTCACCGAGCAGCTCGTTGGGGTCTTTGGCGTCGTTGGGGAAGGCCACGGCCACGCCAATCGCCACCTTGAGCAGCAGGGGAGGGTGCTGCTTGGCCAGGTGGATGTCACAGGCCTCAGCACAGGTATTGGCGATCGCCAGTGCCGCCTGGGCATCCCCAGGATTTGGGATCACCACGGCCAGTTCGGCGTGCTGCAGGCGCACCACGCTCGCGCCCTGCGGGCAGCACCGCTGCAGCCGATGGCCCCCTTCTGTGATCAGGGCCTCAGCGGCTTGGGGGGAGAAGGCCGCGGCAACCCGTTGGTAATGGCGAAAGCTGCAGCGCAGCACCGCCACGGCACGCCCCCCGCGTAACAGACTCCCGATCGTGTGGAGCAGCTCGTGGTGGTGGAACGGCTCCTGGTTCAAGTCCGGCTGTTCTGCAACCCGTGAGGCTGAAACTAGCGCCGACGGGATCTCAGGCCCGGCAGGCCTCGAGGATCTCGGCCTCGATGCTCCAGTCGAACAGGCTCTCCACCCCTGGCGGGCCTGAGAAGCTGCCGGTGATGGCGGCAGTCAGTTCAGGTTTTGAGGAGGTGGCCAGGGTGATGTAGCGGTCATCGATGATCCCCATGCCGCTGGGATCAAAGCCCCGCCAGCCGGCACCGGGCAGATAGACCTCGGCCCAGGCATGCAGGTCGTAGTGCTCGGGCTTGGGATCCACCAGGTGGTAGCCGCTCACAAAGCGGGCGGGCAGTCCAACGCAGCGGCAGGCCTCCACCATCAGCATGGCCAGATCGCGGCACGAGCCCACCCGCTCCTTGAGCGTGCGCCCTGCCGGCCAGGCTGGTCCCAGGTGGCGCTGGGTGTATTTGACCCGGTCCTGAATGATCTCGACCAGTTGCTGCAGGAACATCAGGGCCCGTTGATCGCTGCCCATCAGGGCCTCCTGGGCCACATCCACAGCGGCCGGGTCGTGCTGGCCATTGGGCAGCCAGCCCTCCAGGCTTCCCATCAGGTCTCCATTGAGCCGACCCACGGGATAGGGGAGCTGGGGATCGCCGTCTTCAAGGCAGGCCTGCAACAGCGGTGTGGTCTCCGTTTCAACCAGGCTGCTGGAGCGCACGATGAAGTGGTCTGTGGGGCCGCTAAACCGGGCCCGGCTGATCTCGTCACCACTGGCGGCCAGCAGGGGGTAGCTCCGGGAGGGCTCAGGGCTGATGTCCAACTCAAAGTTGATCAGGCGTTGGAAGCCGTGGCCGCGCGGCTTCAGGCAGAAGCGGTGCGGCCCCAGGAGCACCGGTGCGCTGTACCGGTAGGTCAACGTGTGGGTTATGCGAGCGCGCATGCCGGATAGGAACTGATGGGGTCGGCATTGCTGGCCACGAAGTATCGCTGTTCGATCAGGTCGTGGAGCTGGTTCAGGTCGCTTTGCAGCGCATCGATGGATTCATGCAGCCCGCCGGCGATCAATTCGTCGATGCGGGTGTAGCTCCAGCGGGCCAGGGTGAGACCGCTGAGGCATTCAAGGTCGTCGGGGGCGCCAGGCAGGGAACTCCCGCGAATGATGCGCAGGGTCTCGCTGAGGCGTTCCAGGCAGTAGCGCACGGAGCGGGGGAAGATCGGATTGAGCAGCAGAAAGGCCGCCACTGCCTTGGGCTCAATGGCCTGTTGGAGCGATTGGCGGAACATCTGATAGGCCCCAGCGCTGCGCAGCAATGAAATCCACTGCAGTTCATCGAGCACGCCGCCCACCTCATCCGGGGAAGGAAGCAGCAAAAAGTACTTCACATCGAGGATGCGGGTTGTTTTGTCGGCCCGCTCCAGCAGCCGGCCCAGCCGGCTGAAGTGCCATGAGAGGTCGCGGCTCAAGGTGGCGTCGGTGATCCCGTAGAAGAGCTGGCAGGCGCGGCGGATGTCGCGCAGTTGTTCCTGGTGGGGTTGCTGCCAAAAGCTCTCGCTTTCCTGCAATGTCCAGTACATGTCGTTGAGCTGCTCCCACATTTCGGTGGTGATCACCTCGCGAATTTGACGAGCGTTTTCCCGGGCGATGGCGATGCAGTTGACAATGCTGCTGGGGTTGTTGGGCTCCCTGACCAGGAACTGCATCACATCCTGTGGACTGCTGGCTCCCGGGACAAGCTCATCAAACAGATCGCGGTCGCCGCTGGCATCAATCAAGGGCAGCCAGGGCTCGGCGCTGCCAGGCGGGCAGTCGAGCGCCATCGCCTCACTCACTTCAACAAAGCGTGAGAGGTTCTCGGCCCGCTCCACATAGCGGTTGATCCAGTAGAGCGAATCAGCAACGCGGCTCAACATGGAACCAGCTCCTGGCCCTGGGATTGGGCTTGGTCTTCAGCTTGGTTTTCAGCTTGGTCTTCAGTGGGGTGGCGTTCGTCAACGATCCACGTGTCCTTGCAGCCGCCTCCCTGGGAGGAGTTCACCACCAGGGAGCCCCGCCGCAGCGCCACCCGGGTGAGGCCGCCCGGGCTGACCCAGGCTCCCTTCCCCCGCAACACATAGGGCCGTAGGTCCACGTGGCACGGGAAGAGTTCGCCCTCACTGAGGGAGGGCACGGTGGAGAGCTCCAGCGTGGGCTGGGCGATGTAATTGCGGGGATTGGCCTTGATCTTTTCGGCAAACTCGGCGATGTCTTCGGCCGAGGCATGGGGGCCGATCAACATGCCGTAGCCGCCGGCTTCGGCGACGGCCTTGACCACCAGCTCTCCCAGGTGAGCCAACACGTAGGCCTGATCATCGGGTTTGGCACACAGGTACGTGGGCACGTTTTCGATGATTGGGTCTTCGCCCAGGTAGTAGCGGATCATCGCCGGCACATAGGCGTAGATGAGCTTGTCGTCGGCCACGCCAGTGCCGGGGGCATTGGCGATCGCCACCCGCCCGGCCGCGTAGACCTCCATCAGCCCGCGTACGCCCAGCATCGAGTCGCTGCGAAAAACGGCCGGATCGAGGAAGTCGTCATCGATGCGGCGGTAGATCACATCGACCGGCTCCAGACCGCCGGTGCTGCGCATCCAGACCCGTTGGTCGTAGCAGATCAGATCGCGACCCTCCACCAGTTGGATGCCCATCTGCTGGGCCAGGTAGCTGTGCTCGAAGTAGGCACTGTTGAACACCCCCGGGCTGAGTAGCACCACCTTGGGGGTTTCGGTCCATGGGGCCAGATCCCGCAGGGTCTGCAGCAGGTGTGAGGGGTAATCGTCGATCGGCTGAACCGTGCGTCCAGCAAACAGGCTGGGGAACATCCGCTTCATCACACGGCGGTTCTCGAGGAAGTAGGCCACGCCCGAGGGGCAGCGCAGGTTGTCTTCGAGAACACGCCAGCGGCCCTCGCCATCACGCACCAGGTCGAGCCCTGAGATGTGACACCACTTGCCCAGAGGGGGCTGAAAACCCTGCATCTGGGGCCGCCAGCCCTGGGAGCTTTCCACGTCTTCCCGTGGAATCACGCCGTCATTCAGGATTCGCTGCTCGCCATAGACATCAGCCAGAAACAGATCGATGGCCTCAAGTCGCTGGATCAGGCCTCTCTCCAGCATTTGCCAGTCGCCGCTACCGATCAGCCGGGGCAGGGGATCAAAGGGGAGGATGCGCTCCACGCCATTGTTGTCTGAATCATTGAGGCGAAAAGTGGCCCCCAGCCGCTTCAGCAGGATGCCCGCCGCTGCATGGTTGCGGTTGAGTTCATCGAGGCCGAGGTGCCCCAGCGATGAGAGCAGGGGCTGCAGGGTCTTGCGGGGTTGGTCGGCGCCGCAGAAGTATTCGTCGTAGCCCCGGTTTGGCTTGTAATCCGTGAACATGGCAGGCCTTTTCCCTGGGCCGATCCTGCTGGGCCGATGGCCCTAGATTGCGTGGCCATGGCTACCGAACCGGGCCTGCAATCGGCCGGTTTGGTCTCAACTGCCCCAAAGAGCCATTGATGTGAGCTACTGAGACTGAGACGGCCGTTTGCGCCGGCTGGTTGATGGAGAGGCTTGCGTCAGCTGTTTAAAGCAGGAAATAGCGCTGGGCCATTGGCAGCACCTCGGCCGGCTCACAGGTGAGCAACTCCCCGTCGGCAAACACTTCGTAGGTCTGGGGATCGACCTCCATCTGGGGTAGGGCGGTGTTGTTCTTCATCTCGGCCTTGCCGATGCCACGGGTGTTGAACACCGGTACGCAGGGGCGCCGTAGCCCGAGCTGGCGAGGCAGATCGGCATCGAGGGCCGCCTGGCTCATAAAGGTGAGGCAGCTGGGGGCCAATGCCGCCCCATAGGCGGCAAACATGGGGCGGCCATGAACCGGCCCGGGTGTGGGGATTGAGGCGTTGGCGTCGCCCATCTGGGCCCACACAATCGAACCGCCCTTGATCACGAGCTCGGGTTTGACGCCAAAGAAGCCGGGCTTCCACAGCACCAGATCGGCCAGTTTGCCTACCTCCACTGAGCCCACCTGGGAATCGAGCCCGTGGGCAATGGCCGGATTGATGGTCACTTTGGCGATGTAGCGCTTCAGGCGGGTGTTGTCGTTGCGGCCACCGCCGGGACCGGCAGCGTCCTCGGGCAAGGCCCCCCGCTGCAGCTTCATCTTGTGGGCGGTCTGGAAGGTGCGGATGATCACCTCGCCCACCCGGCCCATGGCCTGGGAGTCGCTGGCGATGATGCTGAAGGCCCCCAGATCGTGGAGGATGTCTTCGGCGGCGATGGTTTCGCGGCGGATGCGCGATTCGGCGAAGGCCACGTCTTCTGGAATCCGCGGGTCCAGGTGGTGACACACCATCAACATATCGAGGTGTTCCTCGAGTGTGTTGCGGGTGTAGGGGCGAGTGGGGTTGGTGCTGCTCGGCAACACATAGCTCTCGCCGCAGATCTTGATGATGTCGGGGGCATGGCCGCCGCCGGCCCCCTCGGTGTGGAAGGTGTGGATTGTGCGGCCGCCGATGGCCCGGATTGTGTCCTCAACGAAGCCCGCTTCGTTGAGGGTGTCGGTGTGGATGCAGACCTGCACATCGTGCTGGTCGGCCACCGTGAGGCAGCAGTCGATGGCCGCCGGGGTGGTGCCCCAGTCTTCGTGGAGCTTCAGACCGCAGGCGCCGGCTCTAATCTGCTCGTCGAGGGCTTCGGGTGTGGAGGCGTTGCCCTTGCCGAAGAAGCCGAGATTCACCGGCAGGCCCTCGGCGGCTTGCAGCATGCGCCCCAGGTGGAAGGCTCCGGGGGTGCAGGTGGTGGCGTTGGTGCCGGTGGCCGGGCCCGTGCCGCCGCCCAGCAGGGTGGTGACCCCGCTTGCCAGGGCGGTTTCAATTTGCTGGGGGCAGATGAAGTGAATGTGGGTGTCGATGGCCCCGGCGGTCACGATGTGACCCTCGCCGGCGATCGCCTCGGTGCCTGGGCCCACCACGATCGTGACCCCATCCATCACGTCGGGGTTGCCGGCCTTGCCGATGGCCACGATGCGACCATCGCGTAGGCCGATATCGGCCTTCACAATCCCCCACCAGTCAAGGATCAGGGCGTTGGTGATCACCGTGTCCACGGCGCCGCTGGCGCGGGGCGTCTGGGCCTGGCCCATGCCATCGCGGATCACCTTGCCGCCACCGAATTTCACCTCATCGCCATAGACGGTGAAATCCTTCTCCACCTCGAGGATGAGGTCGGTGTCGGCGAGCCGCAGTCGGTCGCCGGTGGTGGGGCCGTAGGTCTCGGCGTAGGCGCGGCGGGAGATCCGGTAGGGCATGGGGCAGGCAGGGGCTGCTGGGGTGGTGCTGGGCTGGCAGACGTGTTGTGGTTAATCGAGCGGGCCGTTGACCAGGCCGTTGAAGCCAAACACCCGGCGCTCGCCGGCGAAGGGCACCAGCTGCACCTCGCGACTGTCGCCCGGTTCAAAGCGAATCGCCGTTCCGGCTGGAATGTCGAGCCGCTGTCCACGCGCCGCGTCGCGGTCAAAGTGCAGCGCGCCGTTGGCTTCATGGAAGTGAAAGTGGGACCCCACCTGCACGGGCCGATCGCCGGTGTTGGCCACGCTGAGGGTTGTCACCGGCCGGCCGGCGTTGAGTTCGATGCTGCCGGGCTCGGCCAACAGTTCACCGGGGATCAGGGGAGGCATGCGGTAGGGGGGTGATGGCTTTGCGCTCAGCGCGCTCAGCGAATGGGATCGTGCAGGGTGACCAGCTTGGTGCCATCGGGAAACATCGCCTCGATCTGCACCTCCTGCACCAGTTCTGGCACTCCCTCCATCACCTGGTCGCGGCTGAGCCAGGTGGTGCCCTCGGCCATCAGCGCCGCGACGGTCTTGCCGTCGCGGGCACCCTCGAGCACCTGGAAACTCAGCCAGGCCACCGATTCGGGGTGATTCAGTTTCAATCCTCGCCCCAGCCGCCGTTCGGCCAGGAGGGCGGCCGTCACGATCAGGAGCTTGTCCTTTTCCTGGGGAGTGAGGTGCATCGCGTCAGTTTGGCAGTGGTTGGGGGAGGCAGGACGTTCGCATTGAACGACCTGGCTGACCAGGCCTGATTCGCTGGGCGATGGCTAGGAGGACTGGGCCCAGGGATCTTCCTGAAACGGCCACACCCGCGGCAACTCGGGAGTGGGCAGGCCTTGCACCGCCCGCAGGCGGCCCCAGAGGCGTGTGAACCAGTAGCGCGCTGCCTGGCTGGAGGGTCCGCGGTAGCGGGCTATTAGGCCCTGGGGCAAGGCGCCGCAGGCCATCTCGCCGCTGAGGCCAGCCCGGTCGCTGCGGCATTGCTGCAGCAGCACCGCCATGGCGGCCGGTTCGAGGCCCACCGGTGCGGCCCACACCAGGGAGCCGAAAACTGGCTGACCCGCCATGCCATGGCGGTCCTGCATGCCAGCACCGCCAAGGCTGAGGCGGTCCACACAATCCCATTGCCAGCCCTCGTCGCTGCGTCGGCGAATGCTGAGGCTGGAGCGCCAGCAGCCGTCCCCCAGCGTTTCGCCGGCGGCGCTGCGCCCCAGCCGCACCACCTCGGCCCCCAGCCAGCCGGCTCCCTGCTCAAGCTCGACCTCACAGTGCTGCTCCAGCAGGGCGCCGGCGTAGAGCACCGTTTCCTGCGGTAGCCAGGTGAGATCAGTCCCCGCCTCGGCTTTGAACGCCAGGCTCTGCTGGGCCCAGCGTCCCTCGGGATGCTGCCGTGAGCGGCCCACTGACCCATAGACCTTTTGGGCGGCCACATTGGTCAGCAGGGCATGACTGCCCGCCTTGGCGCTCACCGTGAGCATGAGCCGATCGCCCCCCACCAGCCCGCCGGCGGTGTGCAGCAGGGGGAGTTCCAGGCAGCCATCGCGATGGCGATAACCCCGCAGCCATTTCCAAGGGGCCGTGGCACCCGCCTGGAAGCGGCTTGGTTGTGGCATCGGTGGCATCGGTGCGGCCAACGACCCGGGCTTGGCCTGGGGCGTGGCGGCGTCGTTTGGGTGCGGGTCTGGTTCGAGGTGCAACCAGGCCCGGCCCAGCCAGCCACCCGCCGGCGTGGTCCCGGGGTTTGCAGCGGCGGGATCGGCGTCGCCTGGGAATGCGCTGTCGTCCATGCAGCCAGCTTGTCGCAAGGCCTGGCCCGTTCCCAAGTGCGGGACACTGGAGCCACTGCAGCTCACCGGCCATGGGTGCGACGGGTGCAACGGGTGGAGCCTCGCCCTCCATGCCACCCCTGCTGCTGACGCAGCGAGGGGTGGTGCCGCCGAGCGGCGATCAGCCGGTGATGCAGCTGCCCTTGAGCGCGGCCGAGCGCACGGGCCTCCGGGGTCTGCGCCGCAGTGCCTGCGGCAGGCCCTTGCTGCTGCAGTTGCCCCGGGGGCTGGCCCTGGAGCCCGGTGAATGGCTGGCCCCATCCGTGCCGTTTGCCGGAGATCCCAAGCTTGGAGACCCATCCGCCTGCTTGGTGCAGGTGATGGCGGCCCCTGAGCGGCTGCTGCAGGTGCGCAGCCGCGATCCCCTGGCTCTGTTGCAGGCGGCCTATCACCTCGGCAACCGCCATGTGGCGATGGAGATTCACACCACGGAGTTGCGCTTGTTGGAGGATTCGGTGCTGGCCCACCTGTTGGAGCACCGCGGGCTGCAGGTGGAGCCCCTGGTGGCGCCCTTTGTGCCCGAGGGAGGGGCGTATCACGAGGGCCATAGCCATAGCCATGCCCATGCCCACGGGCACACCCATGCCCACGGGCACACCCATGCCCAAGGCCACACCCATGATCCCGGCCGCACCCACGACGATGGCCACTGAACCGTTTGCAACGGCAACGGCAACTGCCCCTGCAACTGCATCAGCTTCTGCAACGGCTCGGCTGAGGCTGTATCAACTGATCAGTCCGGCGTTGCCGGTGGGGGCCTTTAGCTATTCGGAGGGTTTGGAGGTTCTGGTGCAGGCGGGCCAGCTCAGCGATGGGGCTGCGGTGGCGGCGTGGCTGCAGGGTGAATTGCGTCGTGGCTTGCTGGGGGTGGAAGCGGCAGCCTTGCCCCGGTTGATGGCAGCACTGCAGCGGGAACCGATCGATCGGGACACGATTGTTGGGCTGGATGGCTGGCTGCTGGCCCAAAGGGAGGCGGCTGAAGTGCGGGCCCAGCAGCGGCAGATGGGTGGATCGCTGTTGCAGTTGTTGGAGGATTTGGGCTGGCCCCTGCCTGCGGGTTTGGCTGAAGCTGGCCCGCGGCGGCCTGGATTGGGCTGGCCGGTGGCCTTCGCCTGGGCGGGGGTGAGCCTGGGCCTTCCCGAGCTGGAGCTGGTGGAGGCCTACCTCTATGGATGGACGGCCACCCAACTCAGTGCCGCCGTGCGGCTCGTGCCGCTGGGGCCCACCGAGGCCCAGCGGCATCAGCTTCAGCTGGCGGCCTTGATCGCCGAGCGGGCGCTTGAGCTGGCCAACGCCAATCCCCACGACCTGTGGTCAGGTGGGGTCGGAGCGTCGCTGGCCCAGTTGGGCCATGGCGAGCTGTACTCCCGCCTGTTTCGCAGCTGAACCCTTGAGGCGCCACTGTTGTGGCCACACCGTGGGGAGACCAGGCCGATGAGCAAATTGCGCGTGGGGGTGGCGGGTCCAGTGGGCTCTGGCAAAACCGCCTTGGTGGAAGCGCTCTGCCGGCGTCTGCGTCACAGCCATGAGTTGGCCGTGGTCACCAACGACATCTACACCCAGGAAGATGCCCAGTTTTTGACCAGGGTCGGGGCCCTTGAGCCCGAACGGATCCGGGGGGTGGAAACCGGAGGCTGCCCCCACACCGCCATCCGCGAAGACTGCTCAATCAACCGGGCCGCGGTGCAGGAGCTGGAGGAGGCCTTCCCCAATCTCGATCTGGTGCTGGTCGAGAGCGGTGGTGACAACCTCGCCGCGTCCTTCAGCCCTGAGTTGGTCGACCTGTGCATCTATGTGATCGATGTGGCCGCTGGCGACAAAATTCCCCGCAAGGGGGGGCCTGGAATCACCCGCTCGGATCTGTTGGTGATCAACAAGATCGACCTGGCACCCATGGTGGGGGCCAGCTTGGCGGTGATGCAGGCCGATACCGAACGGATGCGTGCGGGGCGCCCTTGGTGCTTCACCAACATCCGCAGCGGCGAGGGGCTGGAGCAGGTGGTGAATTTTGTGTTGCAACAGCTACCAACTTGACCTGAAATTCAGTCGGGGACCCAGCAGTTGCCCTGCTGTCAATGGCGCTGTGACCTGCGGCAGAGCTCTGTTTTTTGAGGTCGGCTGTCACGGGACCCGTAAATGGTTACAAGGGCTACAAGATGCGACCTCGCTCTCTCGATACGGTCCGGCCTACCGCTGCATGCGCAGCTGTTCAGCGGTTTATCCCCTAGGACTCTTCGATGAAATCCTCCTCCCAGCGCCCCTCTCCCCTGGGGGCTTTTTCGGCGCGGAAAACCACCCTTCGTCTGGTGGGTGGCGCCACGGCCCTGGCCACATCCATGACGCTGGTGGCCTGTGGCGGTGGCCAAGAGGCCGGTGGTCAATTTGACGGCGAGGTGAAGGTCGGCATCCTTCACTCCCGTTCCGGCACCATGGCCATCTCCGAAAACACGGTGGCCGAAGCCGAGTTGATGGCCATTGATGAGATCAACAAGGCCGGTGGCGTCAAGGTTGGTGGCAAGAAGCTCAAGATCGTTCCTATCGAGGAAGACGGTGCGTCCGACTGGCCCACCTTTGCTGAGAAATCCAAGAAGCTGATCGATCAGGATCAGGTGGCTGTGGTCTTTGGTGGCTGGACCTCCGCCAGCCGCAAGGCCATGCTGCCTGTGTTCGAGGCTAAGGATCACTTCCTCTTCTACCCGATTCAGTACGAAGGTCAGGAGTGCTCCAAGAACATTTTCTACAGCGGTGCCGCCCCCAACCAACAGGCTGAGCCAGCCGTCGATTGGCTGTTGAAGAACAAGGGCAAAGACTTCTTCCTGGTGGGTTCGGATTACGTCTATCCGCGTACCGCGAACACCATCATGAAGGAGCAGCTCAAAGCGAGCGGCGGCAAGGTGGTGGGTGAGGACTATCTGCCCCTCGGCAACACCGAAGTGGCTCCAATCATTGCCAAGATTAAGCAGGCTCTCCCCAAGGGTGGTGTGATTGTCAACACCCTCAATGGCGACAGCAATGTGGCCTTCTTCAAGCAGATGAAGGCCGCCGGCATCACCCCGGCCAACGGCTACTCGATCATGAGCTTCTCGATCGCCGAAGAGGAGATCGCCGCGATTGGTCCCGAGTATCTCGAGGGCACCTATGCGGCCTGGAACTTTTTCCAGAGTCTCGACACCCCAGCTTCCAAGGAGTTCACCAAGAACTTCAAGGCCAAGTATGGCGAAAACCGCGTCACCAACGACCCGGCTGAAGCTGCCTACATGATGATTTACCTCTGGGCAGCTGCTGCAGAGAAGGCCGGAACTGTGGATGACAACAAGGTGCGGGAAGCCTTGATCGGCGTGAGCTTCGATGCTCCTGAGGGCAAGGTGACCGTGATGCCCAACCACCACGTCGAGAAGCGCGTGCTGATCGGTGAGGTGCAGAAGGACGGCATGTTCAAGATCCTCCAGGACAAAGGCTTCGTGAAGCCAGTGGCCTGGAATCAGTTTGTGCCTGAAACCAAGGGTTACACCTGCGATTGGACGCAGAAGCGTCCTGATGCCGGCAAGTTCAAGATGTGATCGAGCTGGTGGGGGGGGAGATTATTTCCCCCCCCCCCTTTTTTCTTGTCCCTTGCTGATTGCCCGCCCTGGTTGCGGCCTATGGATCTCCTCTACGACACGCTCTTCAACGGCCTCGCAATCGGTTCAGTTTTGGTGCTGGCCGCCCTGGGCCTGGCGGTTGTGTTTGGCCTCATGGGGGTCATTAACATGGCCCATGGTGAGCTGATGATGCTCGGCGCCTACACCACATTTGTGGTGCAGAACTTGTTTAAAAATGGGCCGCTTGAAACGCTCTTTCCAGTTTATATCCTGGTGGCGATTCCGGCCGCTTTTGTTGTGAGTGGTCTGGCCGGTCTTTTGCTTGAAAAAACAGTGATCCGGCGCCTGTATGGCAGGCCACTGGAAACCCTTTTGGCCACCTGGGGGGTGAGTTTGATTTTGCAGCAATTCGTGCGCTCGGTCAGCAGTGCTTTCGCGATTGGCCTCGTCTTGGCCGTTGTGCTGGGTGTGCTGTTTCCCCGCCTTTCCCCGGCGAGCCTCTGGCGTCAGCGGTGGACTCCGCTGGTCGGAGTCGGGAGCTGGATTGTTTCGGGTCTCATCGGCATTGCTGTGGCCTCGCTGCTTGGCGGGGTGAGGGTGCTGGACCAACCCTGGTTCAGCGCCCGCAACATCGATGTCACAGCGCCGATCTGGCTGCGGGGATCCCTCGATCTCGGGGCGCTTAACATGCCCACAGCCCGACTATTTATTATTGCCCTCACGGCAGCTTCGCTCGCTGCTGTGATGTGGTTTCTGCAGAAAAGTGTCTGGGGGATTCGCATTCGAGCCGTAACCCAGAACCGTTCGATGAGCGATTGCCTTGGCATCCCCACTGAAACGGTTGATGCGCTCACCTTCCTCGTGGGTTCCGGGCTGGCGGGTGTAGCCGGTGTAGCCGTGACCCTGCTGGGTTCGGTGGGCCCCAATCTGGGCGGTAATTACATCGTCGACTGCTTCATGGTGGTGGTGCTGGGCGGCGTGGGCAAGCTGCTGGGCACTGTGGTGGCGGCGCTCGGAATCGGTGTGCTCAGCTACGTGATTGGCTCCGGCTCGCTGCTGTTGGTCTGGCCGGCAATGCCGGCCGGGCTCAATGAACTGGTCACCTTCTTTGCCACCACGTCGATGGCCAAAGTGCTGGTTTTTGCCCTGATCGTGGTCTTTCTGCAGTTCAGGCCGGCCGGTCTGTTCCCGCCGAAGGGTCGCTTGGTGGAGGCTTAATCGATGCCAGTTTTGCGTGGGTGGAAGCGTTGGCTCCCCTGGCTTGTGGTGGTGGCCCTGGCCTTGATTCTGCCGGCTGTGCTGCCGCCCTTTCGCCTCAATTTGCTGGGCCGCTTTCTCTCCTTGGGAATCGTGGCTTTGGGCATTGACCTGATCTGGGGATTTACCGGTTTGCTGAGCCTGGGGCAGGGCATCTTCTTTGCCCTTGGTGGCTATGGCCTTGGGATGTATCTCCAGTTGAGGTCGTTGGCCCCGGGTGAACTGCCCGAATTCTTTGGGCTGTATGGGGTCAAAACCCTGCCGGCCTTCTGGCAGCCGTTCAATTCACCGCTGTTCACGATGTTGGCGATCTGGGTGATTCCTGCCCTGGTGGCCGGGGTGCTTGGTTACCTCGTCTTTCGCAATCGCATCAAGGGGGTTTATTTCTCGATCCTGACCCAGGCGGCTCTGCTGGTCTTTTTCAACTTCTTCAACGGCCAGCAGAAGTTGATCAATGGCACCAATGGTCTCAAGACCGACACCGCGCGGATCTTCGGCGATTTGGTTGGCAGTGCCGCGATGCAACGCAATCTGTTTTGGCTCACCGTGGTGCTGGTGATCGCTTGCTGGTTGCTCTGCCGCTGGCTCACCCGCGGTCGCTTCGGCGACGCGCTGATTGCCATCCGTGATGATGAACCACGGCTGCGCTTCACCGGTTACAACCCCACGGCTTACAAGACCATCGTCTTTGCCTTGGCTGGCGCCATGGCTGGAGTGAGTGGCGCCCTCTACACGGTGCAGTCAGGCATTGTGAGCCCACAGTTCATGGCGGTGCCCTTCTCGATCGAGATGGTGATCTGGGTGGCCGTTGGTGGGCGGGGCACCCTGATTGGGGCAGTGTTGGGGGCGGTGCTGATCAATTACGCCAAGAGCCTTGTGAGTGAGGCGTTGCCTGAAACCTGGCTGTTCATTCAAGGTGGACTATTCCTTCTGGTGGTCACGGCCTTGCCCGATGGTTTGGTGGGCTGGTGGACCGCCGGTGGCCCCCAACAGATCCTGGCGCTGATGGGCTCAACGCCGGTGGCCCCCACCTATCCGCAGCTGGATCTTGATCCAGGTGTGTTGGCCGAGAAGGAGCAGCTTCGATCCGTAGGTTCGCAGCCAGGAGGTGCTGAATGACCCGTTCAACAACCAGTTCTGGCAGTTCTGGCGCCACGCCTTTGCTTGAGCTGCGCGGTGTGAGCGTCAGCTTCGATGGCTTTTGGGCGCTCAATGACCTCAATTTGAGCTTGTCGCCAGGAGATCTGCGGGCTGTAATCGGCCCCAATGGGGCCGGCAAAACCACCTTCCTCGATGTGATCACCGGCAAGGTGAAACCCACCAAGGGCGAGGTGTTGTTCCATGGCCGCTCACTGGTCGGTCGTGCTGAGCACAAGATCGCCAGGCTTGGCATTGGCCGCAAGTTCCAGACTCCCCGCGTTTATCAGAACCTCACAACCCGGCGCAATCTCGAATTGGCGGTGAGCAGTCGATCAGGGCCCTTTGAGCTCCTGTTTGGTCGGCTCGATGCGGAGGCACGGGACCGGGTGCAACACCTGCTGGGGGTTGTCGGCCTGGAACGCCATGCCGGCCAGAAGGCCGGCGGATTGTCCCACGGTCAGAAACAGTGGCTTGAAATCGCCATGCTGGTGGCCCAAGATCCCCAGCTCCTGCTGGTGGATGAGCCAGTGGCTGGCCTCACCGACGAGGAGACCGAGCGCACAGCCGATTTACTCAGGGAGCTCTCGGGAGATCACACCGTCCTGGTGATTGAGCATGACATGGAGTTTGTGCGTGATCTTCAGTCTCCTGTCACGGTGTTGCATGAAGGACATGTCCTCTGTGAGGGGTCGATGGATCAAGTGCAGAGCGATCCCCGAGTGATTGAGGTGTATCTGGGCTCTGAAACTGAAGGGGAATTCAACTGATGCGTGAGGCAGAACCGATGAGGGAGGCAGAACCGATGAGCGAGGCAGAATTGTTGGGCAAGCCAGGGCTGGACGGTAAGCCAGAGCTGATTCGTGATGTTGGGACGTCGACTGTCTTGCAGGTACGGGGCCTCAATGTCTATTACGGTGAAAGCCACATCCTTCGCGATGTGGATCTAACCGTCAAGTCAGGTCAAATGGTGTGCCTGATCGGTCGCAATGGCGTCGGCAAGACCACACTTCTGAAAACCGTCATGGGCCTGCTGCGTCAGCGCATGGGTGAGGTGGAGCTGGCGGGCCGGGAGGTCTCAGGCCTCCCTCCCCATGGCAGGGCTCGCGGTGGGATCGGCTACGTGCCCCAGGGGAGGGAAATCATTGCCCAGCTCACGGTGCGGGAAAATCTGCTGCTGGGTCTTGAAGCCCTACCGGGCGGGCTGAGCCGCAACCGACACATCGATCCGGTGGTGTTTGAGTTGTTCCCAATTTTGGAAACCTTCCTCAACCGTCGCGGGGGGGACCTCTCCGGGGGGCAGCAGCAACAGCTGGCCATCGCCCGGGCTCTGCTCGGCAAGCCCCGCCTGCTGCTGTTGGATGAGCCCACTGAAGGGATTCAGCCTTCCGTGGTGCTCGATATCGAGCGGGCCGTGCGGCGCATCATCCAAACCACCGGCATCAGCGTGCTGTTGGTGGAGCAGCACCTCCATTTTGTGCGTCAGGCTGACTGGTACTACGCGATGCAGAAGGGTGGCGTGGTGGCCAGCGGCCCCACCACCGAACTCAGCAAAGAGGTGGTCGATCGGTTCTTGAGTGTGTGATTGCCCTGTTGCCAGACTTGTGGTTTGGCGGCTTTTTTGCTAGATGGTGGAGAAGATTGCTGTTTTGCAATGCGTCCACTGGCTTCAATCCTGCTGACTTCCAGCCTGCTCACCTCTGGCCTGCTCACGGCCGTGGCCACGGGCTCGGTCAGCGCGGTGTCTGCGCAGACCTGCGAATTTCTGGCCCCAGTGGGTGGTGATGGTGTAACCAATATCGTCACCAAGACCATCGGTCCAGGCAATCCGTTTGGTCGTCCAAACTGGAACACCGATTTCTTCGTTACCAAGCCTTACGCAAGCTACAAATTCTTCTTCACGGCGAATTCTTCGGTGAGCGCCACCTATCCCGTGGTCGGCTATCTGAAGTTCAGTGATGGCACCAACATGGAGGTGATTAACGACCCCTCCTTCGCCCCGCCCATGGGCACCGGTCGCGAATGGGGTCCCTTCCCCACCTACCCGGGCAAGCAGGTCGTTCAGCTCAATTTCAAGATCGGCGCCAGTGCTGATCAGGCCGCCACGGGGTTCACCTACCGAATCTCCACCCAGGGCTGCTTCTGAGCTGGGGCTAGGGCTGTTGCTGGGCCAGGGCCGTGTTGATCACCCTGGCTCTGACACTTCTGCCTGGGGCGATCCCAGCAGGGCTGCAAACAGCGCCCCACCATCAGCCAGCTGCGCCAAGGCTGTGGGGCCCAGCTGGCTGATCGGCCTGCAGCCCAGGCTATTGAGCAGTACGGCGCCGTCGCAGCTCAGCAGGGCTTCTGGCTCAAGGGGCGCTTCGCTTTCCTGGGCTAATCCCAGGTTGAGGGCACGTTGTCGCATGACTCCCGGGAGGCAGCCACTCGCCAGTGCTGGCGTGAGCCAGCGGCCGCCACAGTGCAACAGCAGGTTGGCGGCCGTGCCACAGCAGAGGCCGCCGGCGCTACTCATCAGCAGGGCATCGCCGGCGCCGGCCGCGATGGCTTCGGATCGGGCGGCGATGGCCTGGCTGTAATCAAAGCGTTTGGCCTGGCTGAGCCGGCTGCTGGCATTGCGTCGTTCGTGGTGGCTCACGATCACCGTCACCGGGCTGAGTAGCGGTGTCACGGGGCTGAGCTGCAGCCAGCAGCGCTCGCCCCCTGGTGCTGGCACGGTTAGGCCCCTGGCGCTGGCGCCGCGGCTCCAGTTGAGCCGCAGGGCGCCGGCGTTGATGCCGCTGCGGGTGATCGCCGCCTGGATCAGTGGTTCGACAACGCTGGCATCGGGTGGTGTCGGCAGGTGGAGCAAGGCGGCACTGCGCTGCCAGCGCTCGAGGTGGGCGTGGAGTAGCTGCGGCTGGCCATGGAGCACCAGCACGGTTTCGAACACACCATCGGCCAGCAGCAAGCCCCGCTCGCTCAGCGGCAGGGTGAGCTCGTCGGGATGGCCCCAGCGGCCTTCCAGCCAGGCGATCGCTTCTGGGTGACTCATGCCGGGGCCTCCAGGCTCACGCCAGGGCCTCCAAGAGGGGTTGGATTTTCCAGCCCATTTCTTCGGCTTCGGCGGCGGGGTCCGAGTCGGCCACGATGCCGCCGCCGGCGTGGGCCCGCAGCACTCCGTTGGCCAGCAGCAGGGTGCGGATCAGGATGCTGCTGTCAAAGCGGCCATCGGCGCCCAGCCAGAACAGCGAGCCGCAATAGGCCCCCCGAGGCAATGGTTCGAGTTGACTCAGGCGCTGGCAGGCACGAATCTTGGGAGCGCCGCTGATCGAGCCGCCAGGCCAGCAGGCGCGCAGCAGCTCGGCCAGGCCCACGTCGTTGCGGCGTTGCCCCTGCACCACTGAGGTGAGGTGATGCACATGCCGGTAGCTCTCGAGACCCACCAACTGCGGCACCGTGATGCTGCCGAGCTCGCAGACCCGGCCCAGATCGTGGCGCAGCAGGTCCACGATCATCACGTTTTCGGCCCGGTCTTTGGGGCTGCTCACCAGCTCGGCGGCAGCGTCGGCATCGCGCTCCGGATCACTGTGGCGGGGGCGGGTGCCCTTGATGGGTCGGGTCTCCACCAGACCGGCTCCGTCCACCTGCAGAAAGCGCTCTGGCGAGGCTGAAAGCAGCGCTTCTCCGGCCGCGGGCCCGCTGCCGATCGCCAGGGCCCCAAACGGTGCGGGGCAGTGTTGGCGCAATTTGAGGTAAAGCGCCACCAGGGCGAGGGGGTCTGCAACCTCGCTGCCGCTACCCGCGTTTGGGGGCCAAGGCTGCTCGCAGCAGGCGGTGAGGTTGGCCTGAAACAGATCGCCTGCGGCGATCCAGCGGCGGATCTGCTCCACCCCAGCAGCAAAGGCAGCCGGATCGCTGTGCCAGTGCCACTGCGCTGGATCCAGGGGTGGTGCCGGCGGCAGTGGTGCCGCGGTTGTGGGCAGCGGCTGCCAGGCCTGTTGCAGGGCCTCGGCCTGCTCGAGGGCCGCCTCGCTGGGCTGGCCTTCGGGGCCGGCCCGGCCGGCGGCAGGGGAAACGGTTTCGAGCTCCAGCCAGCAGCGGCGGCTGTGGTGGTCAAACACCAGCAGGGCTGGGTGCCGGGCCGCCCACAGCTGGGCCATGGCAGGCCTGCGCCAGTGGGGAGCCGGCTCCACCCAGGCGCCGGCCTCGTAGCTGAGCCAGCCCAGCCACTGGCCGCCTTGCTCGATCTGCTCGAGGGCTTCAAATGGATCCCAGGCCCCGGGCTCTCCCGGCAAACCGTGGCAGCAGAGCACCTGCAGCGGCCGCGCGCCGATGCGGCTGAAGCGGCCCAGGTTGGAACCGTCGCCATCGAGCCAGATCAGCCCCGCCGCGCCCCAGCGGCGGGCCAGGGCCACCGCCACGTCGGCCGGTTCACGCCAGGGCAGGGGCTGCTTCACCGGCTGGCGAGGTCGGGGCGGCCCACCTCGATCAAGGCCGCGTCGCGGATGCGGCAGCTATCGCAGATCCCGCAGGGCTGCTCGCCGCCGCTGTAGCAGCTCCAGGTGGTGGCGATCGGCACTTGAAGCCGCAGCGCCTCCCGCACGATTGCCGTTTTGCTCAGCATCACCAGCGGGGCCCAGAGGCGACTGCCCTGGCCTTCGCGCCCGGTTTTGCTGGCCAGATCAGCCAGGGTCTGGAAGGCTTCGAGGTAATCGGGGCGGCAATCGGGATAGCCCGAGTAGTCGATCGCATTGACCCCCAGCACCAGCCGGCTGGCGCCGCGGGCTTCAGCCAAGCTCAGCCCCAGGGCAATGAACACCGTGTTGCGACCGGGCACGTAGGTGGTGGGGATCACCCCCGCCTCCACACCGCCGCTGGGCACGGGGATCGTGGCATCGGTGAGGGCCGAGCCTCCCCAGGTCGCCAGGTTGACCGCCAGGGTGTGGTGCTCAGCCAGCCCCAGGGCCAGGGCGATGGCGTTGGCAGCTTCCAGTTCGCGGCGGTGGCGTTGGCCGTAGTCGAGCGACAGACCGATTACCCGGTAGCCCGCCTCAAGCGCCAGGGCGGCCGCGGTGGCCGAATCGAGCCCTCCTGAGAGCAGGGCAATGGCCGTGGGGTGGGGTTGTGGGGTGGGTCGTGGGGCGGTGGCGTTCATGCCAGAAGGGTGGCAGATCGACGACGTCACGGTCTGCTGGGGTCAAGATGCCTCCAGATCGATCGGTTTGGTGTGCGCCAGTTTCTTTTTGCTCCATCTGTTGCCAAGTTGAAGGCCTCAGCCTTGGCGGCCCTGTTGGCTGGCCCTGCCTGGCTGGCGCTGCCCGCGGGGGCGATCCCGCGGCTCGACCTCTCGGCCTACCCGGCCCCGGCGGCCGGCGAGCGGCGTTGGGTGATCCAGCTGCCCGGCGTGTTGCCGCCGACGTCAAACCCTGCGATCTCCCCCAACCCCCGCGACTGGCGGGTGCAGTTGATCGTGGGCCAAATGGCGCCGGTCGATTGCAACCAGACCAGTTTTCAGGCCCGGCTGCGCCCCCTGGCCGCGGACGCGGCGAGCTCGTCAGTGGCTGGGGCGGCGCCACGCAGCCTTGCGTTGGCGTTTCGGGTGGAGGCGGTCGGACCATTGGTTTCAACCCGGATGGCCTGCCCGGCGGGCGAGCCCAAACGCCAGGCCTTTGTGGCCCGGGCCGGCAAGCCCTTTGTGGTGCCCTACAACGCGAGTGTGCCGATCGTGGTCTACGCCCCCAAGCCCTTGGAGCTGCGCTGGCGGCTTTGGAAGGCTGAGCGCCAGGAGCAGCGCGCCATCGATTGGTGAGGCCTTGATGGCTCAGCTGGTGATCGTCAACGCACGCCAAGCCATTTGTGGGTTTGCAGGCTGAGGCGCCAGCTCGGCTGAGCCACCACATAGGCAATGGCCAGCTCCTGGCTCCGGCTGCAGCCGGCGGCTGGCTGGATCAGCAGCACGGGGTCTCTGACGAGCTCGCGGCATTGCTCAAGGCTGCGGGCGGCCTGGGCCGCCCGGGCCATCGCCTCGGCAAAGCTCAGGTCGGCTTCGCTGCTCACCACCACTTTCAGCTCATCGCAGGCCGCCAGCAGCTCAGTGGTGGGGGGCTTGTGGCGCTTGGGTGAGAGGGTGATCCAGTCAAAGTGGCCGCTCAGGGGGTCCACGCCGCTGGTCTCCAAGTGGAGGGGCAGGGTGCCGCTGGTGCTGTTGGGCTTGACGCCCCTGAGCGCCTGGCAGAGGTCGTTGAGGTTGTGATGCAGTGGTTCACCGCCGGTGATCACCACAAAGGCGGCTCCGGCTGCGGCGGCCGCGGCCGTCTCGGCGGCCAGCGCGGCCAGGGGGCGGCTGGCATGGGCGGCCGCGGGCCACGAGTGCTTGGTGTCACACCAGCTGCAGCCCACCGTGCAGCCCGCCAGGCGAATGAAAAAGGCGCTGCGGCCGGCGTGCAGGCCTTCGCCCTGCAGCGAGTGAAAGGTCTCCACCACGGGGAGACCCAGGGCTGGTTCAGGAGCCGGAAAGGCTGGGCTCGAAGCTGGCATCCAAGGATGGGTTGCGGCGGTTGAGGGCCTCTTGGGGCGAGCGGGGCAGGCGCTCCTGGGCGGCGGCGATCAGGCCCCGGAACAGGGGATGGGGTTTGCCGGGTCGCGAGAGAAATTCGGGGTGGTACTGGCAGGCGGTGAAGAAGGGATGGTCCTTCAGCTCGATCAGCTCCACGAGCCGACCATCGGGGGAGGTCCCGCTGATCTCGTAGCCCGATTCGAGGAAGAGGTTGCGGTAGGCGTTGTTGAATTCGTAGCGATGGCGGTGGCGCTCGTAGACCACTGCTTCGCCGTAGAGCTCCTGGCCCAGGGTGCCCGGGGTGAGGCGGCAGGGGTAGACGCCCAGGCGCATGGTGCCGCCGAGGTCGACCACATCCTGCTGTTCCGGCAGCAGGTGGATCACAGGATGGGGGCTTTCGGGGTCGAGCTCGGCACTGGTGGCGCCCACCAGGCCCGCCTGGTTGCGGGCCCACTCGATCACAGCGCACTGCATGCCGAGGCACAGCCCTAAAAAGGGCACCCGCTGCTCACGGGCCCAGCGGATCGCGGCCACCTTGCCATCGACCCCCCGATGACCAAAGCCGCCGGGTACCACCACCGCATCCATGCCGGCGAGCAGGGCTTCGGCTCCCTGGCTTTCGATCTGCTCGGCGCAGATCCAGTGCAGGTCAAGCGAGGCATCGAGATCGAGGCAGGCGTGGCGCAGGGCCTCCACCACCGAGAGATAGGCGTCGTTGAGCTGCACATATTTGCCAACCAGGGCCACCTTCACGGCCGGGCCGGGGTTGCGCAGCTTGGTGACGAGCTCTTGCCAGCGGGCCATGTCGCTGGGATGGTCGACCAGTTGCAGCACGTCGAGCACTTCCCGGCAGAGCCCTTCTTCCTCCATGGCCAGTGGCACGGCGTAGATGCTGTCGGCATCGAGGGCCTGAACCACCCCACGGGCAGGCACCCCGCAGAAGCCGCCGATCTTGGCCTTGAGGTCTTCGCTGATCGAACGGTCGCTGCGACACACCAGCAGATCGGGCTGGATGCCGATCGAGCGCAGCTCCTTGACGGAGTGCTGGGTGGGTTTGGTTTTGAGTTCGCCTGATGTGCCGATGAAGGGCAGCAAGGTGACATGCACGTAGGCGGTGTCATGGCGGCCCACGGCACCGCGAAACTCGCGAATCGCTTCGAGAAAGGGCAGCGATTCGATATCGCCCACGGTGCCGCCGATCTCGGTGATCACCACGTCGGCGCCTGAGTTGGCGGCCACCCGGTGGATGCGCTCGCGAATCTCGCCGGTGATGTGGGGTATCACCTGCACGGTGCCGCCGTTGTAATCACCGCGGCGCTCTTTGTTAATCACTGACTGGTAGATCGAGCCGGTGGTCACGCTGTTGAGCCGTGACATGGCGGTGTCGGTGAACCGCTCGTAGTGGCCCAGGTCGAGGTCGGTTTCGGCGCCGTCTTCGGTGACGAACACCTCACCGTGCTGGTACGGGCTCATCGTGCCCGGATCCACATTCAGATAGGGATCCAGCTTCAGGATCGAAACGCTGTAGCCGCGGCTCTTGAGCAGGCGGCCCAGGCTCGCGGCCACGATGCCCTTGCCGATGCTCGAGACCACGCCACCGGTCACGAAGACAAACTTGGCCCTTGACCCGGTTGCCTGGGCTGCGGTGCTGGCCGAGGAAACCTGGGTCATAGGGCCAATGCTGACGTTTCAATCTACCGAGCCTGCCGCCAGGTTTTGACGCCGTGGGGCAGCCCCATCAACCCTCCAGAAGGCTGCGGAGCATCCAGGCGGTCTTCTCGTGGATCTGCAGGCGTTGGGTGAGCAGATCGGCGCTGGGCTGGTCGTTGGCGTCGTCGGCCATGGTGAAGACACCGCGGATCGTGCGGGCCACGGCTTCGTGGCCGTCCACCAATTCGCGCACCATCGCCATGGCCGCCGGCACGCCCTGGGCTTCGGTGATCGAGGCCAGAGCCAAATAGGTGCCACTGCCAAAGGGGGCCGGGCAACCCAGGCTGCGGATGCGTTCGGCGATCTCGTCAAGGGCCAGCCAAAGCTCGTTGTACTGCCCTTCAAACATCAGGTGCAGGCTGTTGAACATCGGCCCGGTCACGTTCCAGTGAAAGCCGTGGGTCTTGGCGTACAGCACCCAGGTGTCGGCCAGAACCCTGCCCAGGCCTTCGGCAATCTGCAGGCGCTGGGCTTCGGGGAGGCCAATGTTGATCTCAGGAGCGGAGTCGGCCATGGGGTCAAGTCGGAGTGACTTCGTTGTATTCCCCTGGGGTGTTCATGGCTGTCGCTGCCGCCGCAGCTGAGACGTTTGTTGATTGAGGTCGCCGTTTGGGGCTGTCGGCCCTGCCGTGGCCATCACACGCCCCTTTGGCGGTCAACCCAGTGGTGTCGGGTTGGGTTGCAGGGGGCCAGCAGGTTTGCCACCAATGGCGCCGGGGCCGTTGCAGCCTTGCCACCAGCTCGTACTCGGCGTCGCTGAGTTGCCAGGCAAAGGCACGGGATTCGTAGCGCAGCAGATCGCCGCAACACACCGGACAACCCAGCGCCTGGGCGAGGGCGGCGGCCTCGACCACCGTGCAACGGCTCAGGCGTCCCTGCAGCGCGGGGTCGGTGCGCACCTGCGCCAGGAACTGGTTCAATCCCTGCTGGCTCATGGCGGCAGCGGGCTCTCCAGCAGCCAGCGGAGCACATCTTCGTTGTAGAAGGCCGTATCCCACACGTTGTGGCCAAAGCCAGGCAGCTCGCTGTAGCGAACGGGAGCCTGATGCGCGCGAAGGCAGGCGACCGTGCGGCGGGCATCACTCACCGGATAGAGGGGGTCGGCGTCGCCATGGTGGATCCAGATCGGCAGGTGCCCTAGCCGCTGGGCCAGCCAATGGTGCGGGTCGCTCTCGTCCGGCGGCACCACAGCTCCATCGGCCGGCACAAAGGCCGCCGGCCCCACCAGGCCGCTCACGATCAGCAGTCGGGCAAAGCGCTGTGGGTGGCGGGCCGCCAGGGCCCAGGCACCGATCGCCCCGCTCGACACGCCGCAGAGGCTCTGGCGAGCGGGGTCGATGCTGTAGTCACGGCGGCTCTGCTCGAGGCAGTTCAGGGCCATCGATAGGTCGTCGCCACGCCAAGTGCAGCAGGGGCGCTGTTGCGGAAATACGGCGATGGCCTCAAACAGATCGCTGTGGCGGCGGATGGCGCTGCCCAGCTGAAATTCGGTCTGCAGCAGGCCATCGTCACCCCCTTCGCCAGCCCCATGCAGAAACAGCACCACGGGCCAGCGGCGTTCTGGCGTGTAGTGGCGCGGCACATAGACCTGATAAGGGCCCCCTCCAGGTGTGCTGATCCGATCTAGAAAGCCGGTGGTCATCACACCAGGTTGCCGCCATGGTCAACGTCGGGAGCACGGGTGCCTCCCTGATGGCGCTGCCCCCAGCTCCCGCTGCGGCCCTCACATCCCTGTATGCGTGCGAGCCCCAACGTGGCGATGACGGGTCGCTGCATCTGGTTGATGCAACCACCCGCATCAAGTACGAGGAAGGGGTTGAGCTGATTGAGCTGTTGGCCCATGCCAGCGCTGATGCGGTGCTCGAGATCGGCCAGGCCTATGGCTTCAGCAGCCAGTTCCTGCTGGCGGCGTTGCAGCAGCGCAGCGGTGGCCGGCTGGTGGCGATCGATCCCTTCCAAAGCACGGACTGGCATGGCATCGGTCGGCGTCTGGCCGAGGCCACCGTGGCTGCCGCCGGTGCGGATGTTCTGTCGTTTCGCTGCATTGAAGAGTTCTCTGCCTGGGCCCTGCCCCAGCTGGAGCGTCAGGGGGAACGGTTTGGTTTGATTTTCGTTGATGGCTACCACCGCTTCGACGATGTGCTGCTCGATGTCACCGCAGCGATCCGGCTGTGTCGTCCGGGTGGGGTGATCGTGCTACACGACCTATGGCTGCCGTCGGTGCGGGCTGTGGTGGCCTTTCTGGCGGCCAACCGTGCCGACCTGGTGCGTCTGCCCTGCCGCTGTCCGAACCTGGCTGCCTTTGCCTGCACGGGTCCTGATCAGCGCAGCTGGGATCATTTCGTGTCCTTCAGCACGGCTGGAGAAGCCTGGAGTCACCTCGCCTGATCAGCCATCGCATCAGGTCAGGATGCGGAGGCCTGAACGCCTGGGATCCGCCGATGCAGGAGGCGCTGAGTCTCAGATCCGCGCTGAAGGACCGCCAGCGCCGCCAGGCGCTGTTGCAGGAGCTTTATACCGATCCTGAACTCGCCGACAACTTGCTGGAGATTCTTCTGCACCTGCAGGGATACAACAATCCCCAGAACGGTCGCTTCAGTGGTGAACACTTTTTTGTGACCACCGTGCTCCCCCGTCTTGGCGTGCGCCACTGCCTGGATGTGGGCGCAGCCCAGGGGCAATACAGCCGCCTGTTGCTCAACGCCCTGCCCCAGTGCCGGGTTGCGGCGTTTGAACCACTGCCCCTCAATCGGCCGATCCTGGAGGACTTGGAGCAGCGGCATCCGCAGCGGTTTCAACTCTTCCCCTATGCCTTGGGAGCTGTGGCAGCGGAGGGCTCTCTGCACTACGAATCCGCCAGGCCCCAGCTGGCCACCCTCTGTGAAGGGCTTGAGGCAATCGAGTATCTCGCCAATGATCAAGTGGTGTCGGTTCCGATTCGACGGCTCGACGATTGTTGGTTGCCCGCCGCAGACCGGCCACCGATCGATTTCATCAAGATCGACAGCGAGGGCTGGGAAGCCGAGATTCTCGATGGCGCTGCCGAAACGCTGCAGCAGTGCCGCCCCCTCGCGATCCAGCTCGAGTTCAACCGCCACCATCTGTTTCGAGGCCACACCTTTTTGTCGTTGGCTCGATGTCTGCCGGGCTATGGGGTCTTTCAGTTGTTGCCCGAGCGCCTCGTGCAACGGGATCCGGCCGCGCCGCTGACCAATCTGTTTCAGTTCAGCAATTTCGCGTTCATCCGTGATGATCAGATCGAGGCTGTGCTGCCCTTGGTGCTGCCATTGATCCGTTGACGCTCGCTTGCGTGGGCGGGGCGATCAGATCAGGCCTGAGGTTGCTCGGGTCCGAGCCAGTCAATCCGGCCCAGTTTGGCCAGCCACACCAGGCCCATGCGTAGAAACGGCCGTCGCTTGGGGGGGAAGGGGGCCAGCAGTTCGGCCACGCTGCAGCTGCCGTTGACGCCGAGGTGCTCTAGCAGTTGTCGGTGTTCGGCAGGGGTGGCCCGCAACCCCGGCATCAGACCATCGAGCTCGCAGCGCTCCAGCGGTTCGTTGGGGCCCTGGGCCTGCAGCGCAGACCAGCGCAGTTGATGGTCGTCGCTGAGGGTGGCGCTGGCGTAGTGGCCAAAGTCGGCAAAAGGGTCGTGGCCCAGGGGCGGCAGGGCCACGTGGCGGGGCTCGATCTGTTGGGGCTCACCACCGGTGGAGCGTGCCGTGGATGGTTGGTCATCGGGGTTGGCAGCATGCCGGCGCCGCTTCGCGAGCTCCTTAAACAGGGCCTGGTGGGCGGCCACCACCACCGGCCAGTCGAGGTTGTGTCGGGCCCGCCGCTGAGCCGCCTCACCCAGGCGCCGGCGCAGGGCGGGCGAGCTGATCAGAGCAGTGAGGGCCTCGGCCGCGAGGCCCACATGCACAGCCACGTGCTGGGCCACGCTGCCGCCATAGGCCGTGGGATCCAGCTGGCCCATCGCCTCGACCAGGGCCAACCATTCGCCGTTGCCCCCTGCTGGGGCCGCCAGGGTGGGGATCAGCAGGCCTTCCTCACCGTGATCGAGCAGGGAGCGATAGCCATTCCAATCGCTGAGCACCACCGGCAGGCCGGCGGCCATGGCCTCGACCGGCGCCTGGCCGAAGGTCTCCAGGATCGTGTCAGAGAGCGAGAGAAACACATCGGCCGCCGCCCAGCAGCGGCGCACCAGGCCCTGGTCGTTGCCGTCGAGCAGGTGGACCGCCACCGAGGGGGCATGGGCGCGAATGGCGGCTTCGAAGCGCGGCCCGTCGCGTTGCTGATCCGGGAACCAACCGGCCATCAAAAAGTGCACCGGCACACCGCTGCGCTGGGCCGCCTGCTCGAGGGCCAGCAGCATCGCCTGGGGGAAGGCCTTGTCAAACCAGCTGAGCCGACCCACCCAGAGCACGGCCACGGCATCGGCGCTCAGGCCCAGCTGTTGGCGCAAACTGCGGCGGGCTTCGCCGTTGGAGGCCTGGGCGGCGAGCCCGGCCACATCGACCCCGATCGGGATGACCGGCAGCTGGGGCAGGCGCAGCTGCCGGGCCCCGGTGCGCTCGGCCAGATAGGCCCCCATGTTGTCGAGCATGGTGTGCACGGCTGTCTGCACGGTTGGCGATGAGCAGATCACCGCATCCCAGGGCTCCAGAGGTGCCAGCAGGGAGCCGAGCATCTGGTGGCGTTGGGCGGCCACGGCAAGGCCAAAGAACGTGCCCACCAGGCTGTAGGCCCGCTCCTGGCCGGCATGGCGCCGGAGCCAGGCCGAAGGACCCAGGTAGGCCGAGCCGTGCAACACAAGGCCACCCTCCTGCGCCGGCAGGGTGTTGAGCGGGGAGGCCAGGGCAAAGCGAGGTCTGACTGCCCTTGGCTGGGCCTGCTCTGACAAGCCAAGCCCAGTCTCCAGCTGCTGCAGCACCTGGGCTTCTGGGGTGCTGCGGCGATTCACCAGCCAGTGGATCGTGCCGTAGCCGCCGTGGCGCACCAGTGCCGCGAACAGCCCCCGGTTGGCGACCAGGCGTCCATAGGCCTGGGCTGATCCGGGGAGATCGCCATTCCGTAGCAAAATGGCCAGCTGGGTGGTTTCGCCCACGGCTGGTGGCGGATCAGACCGCTTCGCCGGCACCAAAACCTCCCATCAGGGCTTCACCGAGGCTCGCCGTGGCCTCGCCACCGGCTGCTACGGCCAGCTCGTTGTCGCTGAGGGGTGTGGCACCGGGATCCGACAGCCCTTGGCTGAGGGCGTCGAGCTCTTCGGGGCTGAGGGCGGTCTCCAGCGCCTGTTGGCTGGTAAGCCACTGCTCGGCCTCGGCCTCACTCAGGCGGATGTTCTGGGCGTTCGCGATCCGCAGCAGCTCCGCTGGCTCTGAGGCTTCAGCGAGGGCGAGGCGCAGGGCGTCGTCTTGCCGAGCCCGATCACGCAGCTGATCGGGCGATGACAGTGCCATGAAAGGTTCTCCCTGGAAACGATTTTGAGGTTGAGTCGCTGTTGACGTTGAGCCGCTGTTGGCGTTGAGGCGATGTTGCTGGCTAGGGCAGGTGGCCAGCGCACGAAGCCGCTGGTCATGGCAACCTAAGACCGAGATCGGGGCAGTTCGGGGTGCTTCATGCCTGCGTCCCCGATCCAGCCGGTGATTGTCACCATGCCCGGGATGCGCCAGGCCTGGGTGCGTGAGCTGCGGGGGTGTTTCAGCGATCAACCGGGGTTTCA
The DNA here is from genome assembly GCA_945877595.1 of Cyanobium sp. NIES-981. Lineage (GTDB taxonomy): Bacteria > Cyanobacteriota > Cyanobacteriia > PCC-6307 > Cyanobiaceae > RGUW01. The sequence goes on from CAMDVN010000012.1 coordinate 41,327, forward strand.
TGCGCCTTTGGTCTATCAAGACAACGGCGCCTTGGGGGCAGCTGTGGCCACCCATCAGGCGATTGTGCGGGCCACGCGCGAGGCTCCCGGCGCATTTGTGCTGTTGCTCGAAGATGACGTGCAGGCGCATCCCGCAGCCCCAGAAGTGATCAGGCAGGTGATCGTTCCCGATCATGTTGGGGTGCTCAGCTTCTGCGATATGCGAGAAGTGGAGGAATATGCCCCCGACGGCCTCTACGAACGCTCAGCGATGGGCAGCGACGGTCGCGGTTGGTGGGGCAACCAGGCGCTGCTGATCCATCCCCAAACGGCAGCGGCGCTGGCGGCGGCCGATTGGTTTGCTCCGGCGATTGAGCAGTCAGCAGGGGTGATGGTGCACCGGGTCACCTACAACGACGGGGGCCGGAATTGCGCCGACATTCGCCTGGCCCTGATCGTGCACAGCCAGACGCGGCGCAACCGCTATGCCGTGCATGTGCCCAGCTTGTTCCTCCATCTGGGCCATGACTCGCTGTGCTTTCCCGGTCGAACCCTGGGTGAGCGCGCCACCCGCAACTGGATCGACCAGCGCCGCCGCTTTGGGATCCGTTGATCAGCCCTGCTCGGGGTCCCAGGTGCTGGCCACGTGCAGCTCCTCGAGTTGTTTGGTTGCCACACCGGCCGGAGCCTGGGTCATCAGGCAGCGGGCCTGCTGGGTTTTTGGGAAGGCGATCGTGTCGCGGATGGATTCCTCCCCGGCCAGCAGCATCACCATGCGGTCAAGGCCGAAGGCGATGCCGCCGTGGGGCGGCGCACCCATGTCGAGCGCTTCCATGAGGAAGCCAAACTGACGGTTGGCTTCCTCGAGCGGCAGACCGATGGTCTGCAGCACCTGGCGCTGCAGGTCGCTGTTGTGGATGCGCAGCGAGCCGCCGCCCAGCTCGAGGCCATTGAGCACCAGGTCGTAGGCCTGGGCGCGGGCGGTGGGCAGGGTGTCGGCCCAGGCGGTGGGGTCGGCGCCGAGGTCTGTGGTGTTGGGGGCACAGAAGGGGTGGTGCAGGGCCTCGAGCCGGTTCTCGTCTTGGTTGAATTCGAACATTGGAAAATCGACCACCCAGAGAAAGTTCCACTGGTCGTTGTCGCGGTCGGGTTTCACCAGGCACAGCTCCTTGGCCAGGAATTGCCGCACGCGATCGAGGGCCTTGTTGACCGTGGCGGTGTCGCCGGCGCCAAACAGCAGCAGGGTGCCGGGCACGGCGCCGGTGCGGGCCAGCAGTTCGGCCTTGCTCTGCTCGGAGAGGTTGTCTTTGATGGCGCCGATTGTGTCGATCTCGCCGCCTTCGCGCACGCGAATGAAGGCGAGACCGCCGGCCCCGGCGGCCTGGGCCTCGCTAAAGACATCGCCGCCCGGCTTGATGCGCACATTGGAGAGGGCCTCGTTGCCGCCGGGCACGGGCAGCACCTTGACACTGCCGCCGGAGGCCACGGCGCCACTGAAGACCTTGAAGCCCATGCCGGCCACCAGGTCGCTCACGTTGACCAGCTCCATGCCATAGCGGGTGTCGGGGCGGTCGGTGCCGTAGCGATCCATCGCCTCATGCCAGCTGAGCCGGGGGAAGGGCCTGGGCAGTTCCACATCCTTGACGGCCTTCCAGATCGCCGCGATCAGGGCTTCATTGAGGTCCAGGATCTGCTCCTGGTCCATGAAGCTCATTTCCATGTCGAGCTGGGTGAACTCGGGCTGACGGTCGGCCCTGAGGTCTTCATCCCTGAAGCAGCGCGCAATCTGGTAGTAGCGCTCTAGGCCGCCCACCATCAGCAACTGCTTGAACAGCTGGGGCGACTGGGGCAAGGCAAACCAGTCGCCGCCGCACACCCGGCTGGGCACCAGGTCGTCGCGGGCCCCTTCGGGGGTGGAGCGGGTGAGCACAGGCGTTTCCACCTCGATGAACCCTTCGGCCTCCAGGTGGTGCCGCATGGCCTGCACCGTGCGGTGGCGCAGCCGCAGGTTGGCCTTCATGCGCTCGCGGCGCAGGTCGAGGTAGCGGTGGCGCAGGCGCAGCTCTTCGCGCGTGTTTTCCTCGTCGTGGACCGACACCGGAAAGGGCAGGTTGCCCCGCACCGCATTGAGCACGCTGATCGAGCTGGCCAGCACCTCAACCTGACCGGTGGCCAATTTGTCGTTGATGGCGTCGCCAGGACGCCCGCGCACCGTGCCCTGGACCTGCAGCACGGTTTCGCAGCGCAGGTGCTCAGCCACGGCAAAGGTGTCGGCGCCCAGGTCGGGATCCACCGTGATCTGCACCGTGCCGCTGCGGTCGCGCAGGTCGATGAAGATGACGCCGCCATGGTCACGGCGCCGGTCCACCCAGCCGCAGAGCTGCACGGCTTCGCCACTGGCGTCTGGACGGAGGTCGCCGCATCCGTGGCTGCGCATGCTCTGATCCAAAGACGAATGGGCGATTTTCCCACGGCGAAGGGTCCGGGGGAGGGGCCTGGGGAGGGGCTGGGGGAGGGGCCATTCAGCGGGGGCCCTGGCTAGGGGCATTGCAGTGATTCATGACGATGGACTGACTTCCGGTGCGGGAGCTGCTTGGGTGGCCGCAAATGATTGAGCCTTGGCTATGAATCGCCGCGACCTGCTGAGCGCCTCAGGACTCATGTTGGCCGGGATGGCCGTGCCTGCTCTGGCGGGCCGGCGGGCCATGGCGGCAGGCGCTGAGGATCAACAGCTGTTGAAGAGCCTTCAGGTGTGCACGCCGGCTGACTCCCTCACCTACCTGCTCGACGGCAATCGCAAATTTTCCAAGGCCTGGGTTGCGGCCTCGGGCACGGGTACGCCGCGTCAGCGGATGGACAAGCTCAATGCGATTTGGGACAACAACTGTCAGATCGATCCCGCGGCGCTGGCCGAGGGCCAAAAGCCCGTTGCCGCAATCCTGTCGTGTGCGGATGCCCGGGTTGATCCCAGCTGGGTGTTTGCCTGTGGCTCGGGTGAGCTGTTTCAGGTGCGCAGCGCCGGCAACACCGCCTTCAACGATGCCATCGCCTCGATGGAATACGCCGTTTCCGTGCTTGGCACCCCCCTGGTGGTGGTGATGGGCCACAGCGCCTGCGGTGCCGTGAAGGCGGCCATAGCGTCCAATCCCCTCACCCCCCTGCTGGAGGACCTGGTCAAGCCGATCCGCGCCAGCTTCAAGCCGGGCCAGGATCTGGTTGAAGCGATCAAGGGCAACGTGCGCAGCGCCGCCGCTGGCCTGGTGGCCAACAGTGACGTGCTGCGCACGGCCGCGGCCAACGGCAAAGTGACGATCCGCGGTGCCTACTTCGACATCGGCAGTGGCGCTGTCACGATGCTCTAAATCTGAATCTTGCGCTTTGTTAGCGCCGATAAAAGGGCCGTTTGACCACCATCGCCGGTTCGGCCTTGCCGTCAATCTCGACCGCCAGTTCAGTGCCGAGCTGGGCGGCCGGGCTGGTCACGTAGGCCAGTGCGATCGCCTCCCCCAGGCTGGGTGACCAGCTGCCGCTGGTGACCCAGCCAATCCGTTGGCCATTGGCCAGCACCGCATAGCCCTGGCGAGCGATGGCGCGGCCCGGCAGCTTCAGGCCCACGAGCTGCCGGGCCGCGCCAGCAGCGCTCTGTTCCTCCAGCGCCGTGCGACCCACAAATGACTTGGGCATCTCCAGCTGCACAAGCCAGCCCAGGCCGGCTTCCAACGGCGTGGTTTGGCTGCTGAGCTCTGGGCCGTGGAGGGGCAGGCCAGCCTCCAGCCGCAGGGTGTCGCGGGCGCCCAAACCGCAGGGGACCACACCTTTGGTTAGCAGCAGCTGCCACAACGCGATGCCGGCAGCACGCTCCAGTAGCAGTTCAAAGCCGTCTTCACCGGTGGACCCCGTGCGGGCCACCCACGCCGGCGCCGCTGCGGCAGCCCCCTCGCCCACACCCGCCAGCGTCAACGTGCGGTGCCCAAACCGCGGCAGCCCCGCCAGGCTTTGTTTGGCCAAGGCCTCGAGCTGGGCGGCCGCTTGCGGGCCCTGCAGGGCGAGCAGCACGCCATCGCCCTTGTGGTCGCTGAGGCTGAACCCAGCTGGTTCCAGTTGGCTGCCGAGCCAGGCGGTGTCGGCCTCGGTGCACGCCGCATTGATCACCAGCAGCAGCTCTTCGCGGCCCTCGATCAGGCCACGGTCGTAGACGATCAGATCGTCTTGGATCCCGCCCGCGTCGTTGAGCAGCACGGTGTAGCAAGCCTCGCCACCACCGATCCGAAACAGATCGGTGGGCACCAGCGTCTGCAACGCATCTTTGGCCCCATTGCCGCCAATTCGCACCACCCCCATGTGCGAGAGGTCAAAGACGCCGCAGCCTGTGCGAACAGCCTGATGTTCGGCCTCCAATCCCGCAAACTGCTCTGCCAGCTCCCAGCCGGCTATGGGCACCATGCGGGCGCCCGCCTCGAGGGCAGCGGCGTGCAGGGGCGTGCGCTTGAGGGCAGCGGCAGTGGCGACGGTCTTGGCAGCCGCTTTGTGGGCGGCAAACGGGGGGGCCATGGGGCGCGGGGAGGCAATCGCCCGGATCCTATGGAGTGGAAGAGAGTTGAAAGAAAGGGGGATTCGGTTGTCCGAACGGTTGCCATTGCAATCATTCTGATTACTCTGAGAGGCCCTCAGGGACCACCCCCATGGGCCAACGTCCCTGTTGCCGCAGTTGCCGTCATTGCTCACCGCCGACTGGCGCAGAATTCGGCTGGTGTCAATTGCGCCAGTTGCCGATTCATCCAGATTTGGCTGCTGAACTTTGGTGCCACCACTGGACAGCCCGGCCGCCCAGATTGCCGGTGATGGCGCCGCCGGGAAGCGCTGCGCCACAGGCCATGGTCCCCTGCAATCAGCAGCTCAGCCTTGAGACGGTGCTGAGCGACGCCTGAGTCAGGGCTGTGCCCGATCAGGCTGGGCCAAGCTTTGATGGGCCGCAAAGACCCATCAAATTTGGAGCAAATCTGTCGTTTTGAGGCCAATTGGAGCCATTTGGGACCCATGTGTTCCCTATGGTCATGCAAGTGCCTAACGGCGGTTGTATGACCGTCCCCATGGGCCTGATTGAGCCTTGTCGTTTAGGAGCGCTGCAGAATTGGTCACGACCCCCGCAATCACCACTCCGATCGAGTTGATGGCGGCCCAGGTGGATTGTGAGGTGATTACCTTGCCCACCGGAGCCCATGTGTTCAGTGTCGGTGAGCCGGCCAACGCCATTTATGGCGTGAGGCGCGGGATTATTGAGGTGGTGGGCGATCAGGGCGAAAAGCTCTGTTATCGCCCAGGCGAGCTGTTCAGCTACCAAGACATTGTTTGGCGTGAGGGTGTCTACCGCACCGAAGCTATCGCCCGCACGCCGGTTGAGATTTTGCGCTTGGATCGCCTGCGTTTCCTCAACTTGATGCATAACCATCCCACCTTGGCCTTGCTGCTGATCGGTCAGCAGCACGATCGCCTTCGGGAGCAGCGCACCAGCGGTACCTGCTGTTATTGAGTGCCTAGGAGCAGCAGCAGGCTGCGGGTCACCTTGGCGGCCAGCACGCTGCTCACGCCGCTTGGATCGAGCTGGGGCGCCAGCTCCACCACATCGGCACCCACCAGGTTGTGCTGCATCAGCTCTGCGCTGAGGGTGGCGAAGTGCTGCCATACAAAGCCGCCCGGTTCCGGGGTGCCGGTGCCGGGCATCACGGCGGGGTCAAACCAGTCCAGATCCACGGTTAAATAGATGGGTCGGCCCCGATAGGGAGCCAGGGTCGCGGCCATGGCCTCGATCGGCACCAGGCGCTTGCTGCGGCGCAGTTCGCTGAATTCGTCGCGGGTGCCGCTGCGGATGGCAATCTGCAGCAGTTCGCCACTGGGCAGCACCTCAAGGCAGCGGCGCATCGCGCAGGCATGGCTGTGGTGGTTCCCCAGCCACTCATGGCGCAGGTCGGCATGGGCATCGAGCTGGACCAAGACCAGGTTGGGGTGCCGCTCGGCCACGGCCGCCACGGCGCCACTGCTGATCGAGTGTTCCCCGCCCAGCATGAGCGGGGCGAGCCCCAGCTCCAGCACCGCCTCGGTGGCGGTCTTGACCGCGGCCACCACCGGTTCGGGCGCCCCAAAGGGGATCGCGACGGCGCCTAGATCGGCAAAGGCGAGGTCTTCGAGGTCAAGGTCGAGCTGGGGGCAGTAGGTCTCGAGGCCACTGCTCACCTCCCGGATCGCCGCCGGCCCAAAGCGGGTGCCCGGGCGAAATGATGTGGTGCCGTCGTAGGGCACGCCAAACAGGCCCACCCGGCAGCCGGCGGGGTCGCGGCGGCTGCCCATGTAGATGGCCCCATCGCGATCAAACAGTTCGCTGTGAAAGAAGGGCAGGGCGGGATTGGTCATGGCTGAGGTGACGACGGTGATGCAGGCGCCTGGCATTGCAGCTGCCGTTCAATGGCCGCTGGCACGGCCTCAAAGGCGCCCCGCTGCCAGCGGGGACTCCAGATTTCACAGCCCGGGGCCACCGCCGCAGCCCGCTCGGGGTTGGGCTGCCGGTAGCGGGGGCCATCAACGGCGGCAAAGGTCCAGCTCCACCAGCCGCTGGGGTACATGGGCACCCAGCCATAGAGCGGATCGGCCTGGCCAAACACCTCCCGTAGCAGCCCCACCGTATCGAGGTGCACCTGGCGAAAGGCCTCGGGTGATTCGCTCTGGGTGGCAAACACGCCGCCGGGCCGCAGGATGCGGCGGCAGTGCTCAAAGAAGGCCCGGTTGAACAGGCCTTCGGCCGGCCCAGCCGGGTCGGAGCCATCGACGATCACCACGTCGTAGCTGGCGTCGGGGGCGTCTGCCGCCCAGGCGATCCCGTCGCCCACGGTGAGGTGGAAGCGGGGGTCGCTCCAGCAGCCACCGCCGATGCTCGGCAGGTGCTGCTGGCTCCACTCCACCACCAGGCCATCGATTTCGACCATGTCGAGGTGCTGCACGCCGGCGTGGCGCAGACACTCGCGGGCGGTGCCGCCGTCGCCGCCGCCGATCACCAGCACCCGCTCGATGCGTTCGGCGCCGCACAGGGCCGGATGCACGATCGCCTCGTGGTAGTGCCGCTCCTGCCGCTCCGCCGTCATCCAGCAGCCGTCGAGCAGCAGCCCCTTGCCATAGCGCTCACTGTCGATGATCGTGACGCGCTGAAAAGCCGACTGCTGCTCGGCGATCACCCGACCAGCGAGGCCGTAGCGCACGCCGTCGAAGATTTCGTCGATCCAACCTGGGGTGGATGTTTCACTAGAAGAAAGCATGATCTAAGGGGATAAATTTGCAATCAACTTAGGACGATAAATTTAGTCATAATTGATAAATGCTTTGAAGGTTTAACGAGGGGCTCCGTTGTAGAAAAGAATGGGGTAGCTGCCTGGATTGAATGGTCGAGAATTGACAATAAATCTGATCTCTGGATCGGTATTCGCAACAGTAAACTGTGATACAGGGGATCCAGTATTTGAAACTTTATCGATTTCGAGACTTCTGCTTATATTTGCGGAGGCTCCATAGATATTATTGTATATATAAATGGTGGAAGCTCCAGGCTGATTATTTACATTTGTATTTTGCAAGCTAAAGCCGATAGCGGCATCGTCTGAATTTAATATCGTATTGCTGTAAATATTTAGATTAACCCTTGAGCTTCCACGGATATCAAATGTGAGGCCATTGTCGCCGATATCATTGCCTCCCGGAGTGCCAAGTGACTGGATTATATTGCTATAAACTGAAGCAGTTAGCAGTCCATTGGATCCGATATTAAAATCAATTCCGTCACCATTTTGATTAAACCCTGCTACGTTAATGGCTGGTAGGTTAATGGTGTTGCCTGAAACAGTCAGATTCATCGTCGCTGGTGAGTTGCAATTCCCAGAGAAGTTTGGATCAGCATAGAGATCTTGCGTGCGGGGATAGCTTGATGTGCCCCTGCAGAGTCCAATTTCGATTGGATCAATTACGTTATTCCCTGGGACTGGTGCGACGTTGTTTTGAGTTGCTGTTGCAACGATCCGATAAACCCCGACGCTGTTGTTGCTGAAGTTGTTATTAGTGATCGCGACAGTGGATGTGCCTTGACTTTGTCCGACAATAATCGCGCTTCCGATATTGCTGTCAGGCCCCATCCTCATGTTCGAGATCGTGTTGCTGTCGATCAGCAATGAGCCGGAGGGATTGTTGATTCGGAAGCCCTCGTCAAGTGCGCCTATAACGGTATTGCTGGAGATGACGACATTGCTGTTGTTATTTAATCTGATCGCGTTGCCGCTCAGGCACAGGCCTGAGGTGTTGCCAGTACCTGAAATTGTTCCATCGTTATTGAGGTTGTTTTGGTTGCAGACAGGATAGGGGCCTTGGTCAACATTGTTGACTATACGTCTTCCATCTTGTGACACATAGGTCTGAACTTGAGGGTAAAGGAAGGTGTTGTTGGTGACAGTTAGGTTGCTGACGCCATCGAGTTGGATAGCTGGCAGTGCATTGGCTGAGACGTTGATGGCGCCAAAGGCTTGTGCCGTGGCGAGCGCTGTTGGATTGTTCGTGTAGCTGCCAACGAACGTGTTGTTGGAAATCAGCACATTGCTGGTGCTGTAGTTGGTGATCGAGACATTGTTGAAGCTGAAGCCAGTGATGGTGGTGTTGCTGCCGATGCTGATCACGCCGTTACTGAACGACGGCTGGGCGCCGACAGGCGTGCCAAAGATCGTCGCCAGGTTGGCGTTGCCAAACTGGGTGGCCAGGGTTGGTGCGTTGCTTGCGGCTGC